>CAZXTW010000909.1:0-2985 GCA_964643525.1 uncultured Roseivirgaceae bacterium | reverse complement strand
CAGGTGTAGAACATTGCCGGCAAGAAAATTACGAAGCCGGTGCCCAAGCCTTTACCCAGGTACTTGAGCAACTGCCCAACCATGAGGGGGCTAGATTTAACCTGGCCAAAGCCAGGTTCTTTTTAGCGCAATACCAGGAGGCCATTGGCCATTTTGACAGCCTTGTATTTAAACACCCCAACAACGCCAACTATGTAAGCGAGCGGGGTGTGGCACTGCACTTACAGGGCAACCACCAGGCCGCTCTAAAAGATTTTGACAAAGCCGTGGCCCTTGAGCCCAATAACCCTTACCGGTATGCCAGCAGGGCATTTATGAAAGACAGAATTAAAGACTACCACGGAGCCATTGCCGATTACGAACAAGCCATTGCCCTTGACCCTGAAGATGCCATAGCCTACAACAACAAAGGTTTGGTAGAAGAAAAGCTTGGCCGTATGGAAAAAGCCAAAGCCAGTTTTAAAAGAGCCGATGCCCTTGACGGCCGGCCACAAACCGAAACAAACACAGCACCCCCGGCACCTGCACAGAGCCCCACAGCAAAAGCAACACCTACCACACCCGCTGCCACAAGCAAAAGCAACCCCAATACCCAAAAGGTAAATGGTAAAGTATATATTCAAACCCTAAAAGAGGTCTTATTTACCAAAAAAGGCTTCAGAGGTTTTATTCAATACTTTGCTGATAAGGCCTCTAAAAAGTAATAAACCACCACGCTAGCTTTTTGCCTGGCCTGCCTGGTTAGTTGCCTGCACAGGCAGCACCACAATAAAGGTTGTGCCCTCGCCTGGGGTACTGTTTATTGATATTTCCCCGTTGAGCCGGTCTATGGCATTTTTAAGTATGTACAGGCCAAGGCCTGACCCTTCTGACTTTTCACTGCCCCTGAAAAACATATGGAATATCTTTTCCTGGTACTCAGCCTCTATGCCAATCCCATTGTCTGCCACTTCAATATAGAGCAGCTTACCGTTGGGTGAGTATGAAATATCAACATTCACATATGACTGCACCTCATCACGCGCATACTTAATAGCATTTTCTATCAGGTTTTGCAATATGGTGCGCAACAACCGGCTGTCGCTCATAAAGGGCTTCTCCAGCTCACTATTTACATTAAAGCTTACGGTATTAAAGTTTTTGGCATGACTAAAGGCTGAAATGCACCCCTTAATCAGGCTCTTAAAATCAATCGGTTCTGACTTGGCATCCTGTTGCTTGATCTTGGTCAGCTCCAAAAAATTACTCACAATATTGTGCATGCGCACAATCTGCTCATTATACATCTGAAAATAACTTCGTGCCAGTTCATCACTTATCTCATAGCGGGCAAGGTTATACAGCCCCATTAATGAAGCAATAGGCCCTTTCAAATCGTGCCCGGCACTATATACAAAAGTATCTAACTCATTATTCTTGTACCTCAGCTCGCGCTCAATCAGCTTTTGCTTTGAAATATCACGAATAATGGTTGAATAGCACTCTATTTGCCCATTAGCCGCCTTATGTGAAATTACCACCTGCGACACAGGCACCTGCTGGCCCTCAGCATCATCAATAACCGTTTCACCACTCCAGATACCCTCATGCGCTGCGTGGGCCATGGCCTCTGCCATCAGCTCTTTAGGGGCAAATGAGCTGATGTGAAACTGCTTGGGTATTTCTTCAAGCGGGCTGCCCAAAAAGTCGTACCCCGCCTTATTCATATACAAAATAAACCCTTCCTGATCAGTAATGGCCACAAAGTCAGAGGTAGCCTCAATAATAGAAGTAAGCCGCTCTTTTTCAGATTCCGTGCGCCTGATCTCGGTTATATCCTGCATGGTACCATAATGGCGTAAGTGCGCGCCGTTGGCATCTTTCTGTATTTTTATACTTACATAAATATGCCTTACCTCATTATTTTCTGCTATCAGCCGGTATTCTATATAATCAACCCAGTCTTCACTTTCCTGCTGCCGGGCTTTGGCAGTAAAATCAAGAAACAGCTGGCGGTCTTCAGGGTGTATAAGCTCAATAAAACTATCAATGCTTACCGGTGCCGAGGTAATATTACCAAAAGCCGGGCTCAGCCGCTGAACTGCTTCTGCATCGGTAGAAAAACAGCGGGTTTCAAATGAAAACTCCCAGGTAATCAGGTTGGCCATAACCATGGCATCCTTCAGGCTCGCCTGGCTGGCCTGTAGCTTATAGGTTTGTTGCGTAACCAGGTTCTCCAGGTTCTGGCGGTATTCATCTAACTCTGCCTGTGCCTGCTTTAGGGCGGTAATATCCTGAATGGTACCATAAGTTTTTACTGTGGTGCCGTCAGCATCTAAAATCACCTTTAAACTGGCCAGCAAACATACATAACCCTTTTTACCGCCAACAATGCGGTACTCTATCACGTCCTGGTAATCGGGGTCTGTTGTTTCAATGGCTTTCTTATACGCCTCGCGGTACCCCTCCCAGTCATCAGGGTGTACAAAATCTTTTAAGAAAGCTATTAACGATGGGGCGTCTTTCAGCTGTTCCATTGGCAGCCCGGTCACGTCCATAAACCGCTCTGAGTTGGCTCCCTCGTCCCTGATCATATCATGCTCCCACATGGCCAGGTTGGCAGTATCTAAGGCATCTAAAAGCTTCTCCTGGCTGCGCAGCAAGTCGTCTTGCGTATTTTTCAGGGCACTCATCTCGCGCGCCGTAGTAATCACCTCTATCACCTGCCCGCTTTCATCAACAAAAGGCTCTAAATACCAGTCAACATAAACCCGGTCACCCAACCAAAAATTAATCCTGTGCGGTTCAGCCGTCTCAAAAGTCTGCTTCAAGGCTGCCTCCCACTGTTCTACCAGCTTAGGCGGAAACCCTATCTCGCCGTAAGTCTTGCCAATAAACGAACGGGGCTTTAGCCCTAGCACCTGTTCAATCTGCGGGTTTACATACACATGCCTCAACGCGGGGTTAAAACGAATAATCACATCTGGCGAGGCTTCGGCGGCAATC
>CAZXTW010000908.1:0-2992 GCA_964643525.1 uncultured Roseivirgaceae bacterium | reverse complement strand
GTCAATTACTATTGCCATTATTTATTGCTTTGCCACTGCCCGCTTTAGGTTTAGTGGTGGTTTGCTTATCTAGGTGTCTTTTGATGGCAAGTATAAGCTAAAAATGTGGTAATATAAAGCGTTTGCTCCGTTAATATTTTCTAATCGAAGCATAATCGAACAATAAGCGGCTAAATGCCCTTTTCAGGTCGGTATAATGAGCTATTTGAAGTGCGTAGCTTTGGAATAATGCAGTTTGTTGGGGCTTACACGGTAATGCCAACACTTTTTACGGCCAGCTGTTTGCCGTAAAAGGCAATGGCGTATAGCGTAATTTGGGTTTTGCCCTGGTTTTTGATGTGTGTGTGGTACAGTTTGTTGGTTATTTGCCGTAGGCCTGCTTCAGCGGTAGCGTCCAGTTGGTTGGCACTAGGGGCCTGCTTAAATTCCAGCACATAGGCCCTGGGGTTATCGGTTTTCCGGGGCATCAGCAACATTTCGGCCCTGCCCAGACCTGTTTCACGGTTAGAGAGTACCTGGTGGGTGGTGTGTAAAAAGGCCAGTACCCCCAGCATAAAGCCGTGGTAAATGCGTTCGGCCTGTGGTTCGCTTACATCAAAATAGCTAAAGGCGCTGATTACGTACAGCTGCAGGGCATGCGCAAACTCTTCTGTACGGCCAGCCAGCAGGTGCTGTAGCAACTCAGTGGCCCCCTCGCGGCTGTATTGGGCGCTCAGGTTGTTGCCCAGAATGGTTTCATACAGCCAAAGTACCTCCTGGTTGGGCACCTCTACAGTAAACCACCTGTCGCGCCCTTCCTGCTTTAAAAAGTGGGCTTTGAGGTAGCCGCTAAATACTAAAAACGACAGTAGGGTGGTGTCATTGGCCCGGTCAAGGTCAGTAAATACGGTATGCTCTTGCAGCCAGGTGGTTACAGTTTGCCCTTGTATGAGGGCTTCTATTTTTTGTATTGTTCTGTTATCTGCTTTGGTTAGTAATTGGCTAATCAGTTCATTGCTGCTGGTGTTTACCCAGTGGGGCACCAGTCCTTTTTCGGGGCTGCGCAGGTAACTGATGATGCTCCAGGGGTTGTAGGTAGGCCTGCCCCCAAACAGGTAGCCGTTGTACCAGGCTTCTACCTCAGGGTAGTGGTTGGCCATTTCAAAATCGGCCAGGGCCTGTTGCACCTCGGCGGGGCTCAGGCCAAACCACTGGCTGTAATCCTGGTCCAGCACGGTGCTGGTAGCCAGGTTGTTGAGGCCGCTGAATATGCTTTCTTTAGCCACACGCAATATGCCGCTAATTACCCCTTTGGCCACATAGCTGTTGTCTTTAAATGCTTCAGAAAGCATGTTGCGCACCATGTTGAGCGTTTCACGGTAAAAGCCATGGTGGTAGGCATCAATCAATGGGCTGTCGTACTCATCAAGCAGCACTATTACTTGCTTTTGATGAAAGCGGTGCAAGACTTTAGTCATTAGTTTTAGGCTACTGACAGCTGTGCTGGTGTTGGCTTTTAAGCTTACCAGGGCCAAAAACTGTTCTTTTTCGTGAGGAAGAAATGCACCCTGCTGTAGCAGGTCACTGTGCTGTTCACACATTTCGGCAATTGCCTTGGCCAGTTGTTTTTGCATGCCTGCCCAGGTAATGCCTTTACAGTCTTTTAGGGTCAGGTACAGTACGGGGTACTGGCCCTGGTGTTGCCAGGCGGCAGACTGGGTAATGGCCAGCCCTGTGAACAGCTCGGCATTGTTCTCAGTACAGTCAAAAAAATACCGCAGCATGCTTAGGTTCAGGGTTTTGCCAAAGCGGCGGGGGCGGGGCAATAAAACAACCTTGGTGCCGTCGGCCAGCAGCTCTTCTGCAAACAATGATTTATCTACATAATACAGCCCAGACTGGCGCAGGTCTTTAAAATCAGAAAAACCAAGGGGCAGCTTTTTTGGCGGCATAAGGTTGGTGGTGGTTCAGCAACCTAAGTTAGCACAAATCTTGAAATTGGTTGTTTTTGCTTAGTAATCTGTGCTTGCGTTAATGGTGACCAGTGGGTTACATGCTGGCCAGTTTGGGGTTTTGCTGTGCCTAGAGCTGTTGTAAGCTTCTGCACTGCCCTTTACCCGCCCAAGCCACTGCTGCGGAACTTTCGGGGTAGATTTACAGTGACTAACCACGTGAAGTGTTGGCGATGAGAAGTAAAAGCTATAATATGCAATTTTGCTAACAAAATTATACATAAACCTGTATTGCCCCCCCCAAGCATTAATTGTTTCAGAATGTATTTGTTGTTACAGCATTACATTTTATAGCTTTCGCCTTACATTAGCGGTTAAGTATCAATTAGCATTCATTTAAACAGTATTTATAATTAAGTGAACTTAGAGCGATATCCGACTGCTGTAGAGGAAGACGGTAATTTATTCATTTTTGAAAGCGTTGGTGTTAAGGGCACTATAACCAAGGTGATTCAATTTGTGCCTATTGGTTTTGAAGGCTTTTACCATTTAGGCTTTGGGGATTACGACCCAATATCTCGAGAGGTGAATGATAGAGCCATTTCGAATAACGGTGATACTGAGAAGGTATTGGCCACTGTAGTTTATTCAGTATATTTGTTTACTACTAAGTTTCCAGCAGCCAAGGTTATTGCCTATGGTAGTACAAGTTCAAGGAACCGCTTATACCAAATTGGTATCTCAAAGTATTTAGATGCTGCTAAAAGTATATTCCATGTTTTTGGTGACAGGGGGGAAGAACGTTGGGAGGCATTTGAACGTGGCGTGAATTATGAACGTTTTATGGTTGTAAGAAAGCAATATTAATATGGATTCAGTCAAAAAAAATACAATACAAGACCAGCCGAGTGAAGCCGTTGTTCAGTTGCTGCATGAGTTGAAGGGTAAGGTATTATTTCCTGATAAGGTAGCCAAGCTTAAAGCAGACTTTGAGAAAAATGGGCTCCCTAAGATCGGAAGAGCACACGTCTGAACTCCAGTCAGACGTGTGCTCTTCCGAT
>CAZXTW010000907.1:0-2996 GCA_964643525.1 uncultured Roseivirgaceae bacterium | reverse complement strand
GGCTAATAGTTGCTGCGACGTATCAATACCCCCTTCAAACAGGGCTACCTCTTCTTCAGCAAATAACTCTCTGACCAGGGTACCTACCAGGGCACTGGTGTTGGGCGTCATTTCAGAGGGCTTGAGCATAACCGGGTTGCCCGCTGCAATGGCCGATACCAGTGGCCCTACTGTGAGGTTAAATGGGAAGTTCCACGGGGCTATGATCAGGCTCACCCCTTTGGGTTCGTATTGAATGTGCGACCGCGTGCCAAAAAATGTGAGCGGAGTGCTTACCCGCCTGGGGCGCATCCATTTGCGCAGGTTTTTAATGGTATGCTTTATGGCCGAGGTGACTACAAAGGTTTCTGATAAATCGGCCTCGGCTGCGGGCTTTTTAAAATCAGCATATACCGCGTTCCTGATTCCCTCCTGGTTATCCATTACCCAGTTTAACAGTCTTTTTAGCTTGGCTATGCGGTCGCTGGCAGGCTCTTGCCGCAGCACAAGGCTGTGGGCCTGTTGTTTTTTAAATATACGTTGTATTTCATCTGAAGCAGCAGGGGCTTCTGGGGTGATCGTGGCCGTTTCCATTGTAGTTCCTGTTAAACAAGTAAATTACCACAAACAGATGTTTTTAGCAACTCAGTGCCCTGAAGCCTTTATTTTCACGGTTAGATTGCTTATATTAATTAAGTGGATTATAGCCCTTCGGCAGGTCAACCCGGCGCTGAAACATCCAGTAATAAACGGCGCATTGTAACCCATGCTGTGCAGCATTCGCAACTGCGGATAACTTTAAGCAACATCCTTACGTTAACTTATTGTTAATTTTTTACTATATTAGTATTAAATAAGGAGGAGTTATGAAGGTGTGGAAAATACATTTACCTGTTATTGTATGCTTTTTTTTAGTGGTGCACACTACTGTGTGGGCCCATAAACGCGAAGGTAATGCTGCTGTCTCGGCCAAAGTACACCAAAGCATTCAAGCGTTTTTAATTAACCAACCCAATAAACAACAGCTGCAAGTGTTTGAACGCCGAGTGCGCGACTTTGTAATTACCCGGCAACAGCGGCTGGCCAAAAGCAAAAACCATCAGGTGTTTTTGTTTCAGTTGTTTTATCAGGTGCACCGCAAGTTTTTAAAGCACTATACCCTGTATACCACTTTTGATGCCCTCATTACTGACGGACATTATGACTGCCTGACAGGTACCGCACTGTATGCCATTATTTTAGAAACCCTGGGGCTGCCCTACCAGGTGCTTGAAACTGAGTTTCATATATACCTGAAGGTACAAACCAACCAGGGGTGGGTGTTAATGGAAGCTACCGATCCCCTTGGTGGCTTTGTAACTGACCCGGCTGCCATTGCCCAGTTAGAAAAGATGTACCGCAAGGGCCATAGTGCAGGCCCCGTTGCCCAGGCCACCCCAACCAGCCTAAGGCAAGAGTTGGCGCTGGCCCGGCCACAAAAGGGCTTTTGCCACCTGGTTACCTTACAGCAACTGCCAGGCCTGCAGTATTTTAATGCAGCGGTTGTGCAGTTTAACAACCAGCAATATACCGCCACCATTGACCTGTTACAGAAAGGGCTGGCTATTTACAGGTGCCCACGCATGGCCAATATGGCCGCATTGGCCCAAAAATTAGCCAAATAACTGGCCCATAACCGGGTAATGCCATCAAGCCAAAGGTTTATACACTATAAAACCACAGGCAGTAGTTGAAATATTTTGTAAACTCTGGGTTACCTTTAAGTGTAAACTGCATTAAATGCCGTATCTGCGAGTTAATTGGTGCTGCGCCGGTTAATCAACCAAACCGGCTTTTTATAAACAACTACAATCATCGGTTCTATTTTTGCCTACTTTATTCTAATGGCTATTCCTTTAAGCCATTGTTGATTTTGCCATTTAGCTGGCTAATACTATTCTGCCATTCAAATCTGTCGTTTAGCTTAAGCATAGCTATCAACCACACCTCGGTTGCGTTTGTGATTCAATACAGCAGTAAGGTGCTGCTTGCCCCTACGTTGTGGGTCTGGCCATATGCCCGGCACACAAGGTAGCGTTGAGTTTGTGTATACCTATTACTGATTTATTGACTGGCCGGCAGCCCCAGTGCTGCCGGCCCAACGCTACCTTTCTATTGAGGTACAGCCCCATAGTGCTGCCATATAAGTATTATGGGCTAAATGGCCCAGCCTTAATACCAACGGAAAAATATTTATAAGCAGGAGGTACGACCCCTGGATCGGGCTGAAGTGACCGTTAGGCCAATTGGCCTAATGGCGTGAGGCCAACTGGCCTATTGCTCAAGCTTGCCCTAGGCACCGTTTAGCCTTTAACATGTAGCACCTTTTCAAGCGTGGCACTGTGTGTTTTGCCCCGCTCATAGTATACGTTGATTACCCTGGCCTGGTAGGTGCCAACAGGCAGCCCGGTAGGGATGGCAAACATGAGGCTTTTGGGAAAGTTCTGTACTATGTTGGCTACTTTAAACTGCTGGCCTGAGTTATGCATAAAAAATATGCCCTGGGCCGGGTCTGTTTGGTCTACCTTCAGCTTATCGCCTATCAGTTCACCTATGCCGCCTGGTGTTAAGGTGCTGTTTAATTTATTAGTTACATGGTCTTTAAACTCAAGTAAAGAAGGGATGGCTTTGTTAATGTGCCTGGTTTTGTTGGGGGTAAGTTGTTGCAGCGCTGCTTCTAAATCTTTGCCTTCAGTAGCATTTATTTTAACAGTATGCTGTTGGGGGTCAAAGGTGCTTAATGGCCCCTCAAAAGTGCCCCTTATGGTTAGGGCCATATTGACAAATGGCAGGTTAACACGCTTGCCTGCCTTGAGTTCATCAATAATTACCTGCCCCAACAGGTGGGCAATGGCGCGCAGGGCCTGCTCTGAATGGCCCGTATTGCGCTGCAGCATAAGCTGCACCAAATCGTCAATAGTAATGGTGCCGCTGTGCTCTATGCGGGCCAGGTACACATCTTTACCCCTCAATTTATT
>CAZXTW010000906.1:0-2998 GCA_964643525.1 uncultured Roseivirgaceae bacterium | reverse complement strand
GCCCAAAAGGCTGAACTACACCAACAGGCAAACCACCTTCAGGCATTATGGCCATAATATTGAGTTGCTGATTAGAAGGGCCATGCAGCTTGAAAACCCTGATGACAAGCAACAGGCTGCCTTGTACGTAGGCCGCATGATGCGCAGCTTTTACAATGCCTGGAACAACGAAATGATTGATGAAGCAGTGATTTGCGACCACATCAAGCAAATTTCGGGTGGCGAAATTGACCTTGATGTAAAAATGGTCAAAGATAATAACCTGTTTGACTCGTTCTTTAAGGACTCGCCCCAGCAAAACAAAGGCAATAACAAAAGCAACAAACACAAACGCTCAGGCTCAAACCAAAAACGCCGTAGAAATTAATGTCATCATTCAGCGTGCAGGGTGGCGTTCGCCTCAAAGGTGAAATCATCCCTCAAGGGGCTAAAAACGAAGCCCTTGAAATACTGTGTGCCGTACTGCTTACCCCTGAAAAGGTTACGGTAAACAATGTGCCCGATATTAGAGATGTTAACAAGCTCATTGAGTTGTTGCGCAGCATGGGCGTACATGTGCACCAGGAGGGGCCAGAATCATACAGCTTTGAGGCCAAAGAAATTGATTTTGATTACCTTGAAACAGAAGCCTTTAGCAAGCAGGCTTCGGCCCTGCGCGGCTCTATTATGATACTGGGGCCACTACTGGCCCGCTTTGGCAAAGGCAAAATACCCCGCCCCGGTGGCGATAAGATTGGCCGCCGCCGCCTTGACACCCACTTTCTGGGCTTTCAAAAGCTGGGCGCCCAGTTTAATTACGATGCAAACAGCAGCTTTTACAGTGTAGAGGCCAAAAACCTGCAAGGCACCTACATGCTGTTAGATGAAGCCTCGGTAACAGGCACGGCCAACATCCTGATGGCTGCTGTCATGGCCAAAGGCACCACTACCATTTACAATGCAGCCTGCGAGCCCTACCTGCAGCAGCTGTGCCGCATGCTAAGCCGCATGGGGGCCAATATTACCGGTACAGGCTCTAACATGCTTACCATTGAAGGGGTTGACTACCTGGGCGGCACCACCCATACCATGCTGCCCGATATGATTGAAATTGGCAGCTTTATAGGTATGGCTGCCATGACGCAGTCAGAAATAACCATTAAAAATGCCCAGATTAGCCACCTGGGCCTTATACCCGATACTTTCCGTAAGCTGGGCATACAAATGGAGGTTAGAGGTGATGATATTTTTATACCTGCCCAAGAGCATTACGAAATAGAGTCTTTTATTGACGGCAGCATACTTACCGTGGCTGATGCCATTTGGCCCGGCTTTACGCCAGACCTGCTAAGCGTTGTGCTGGTAGTGGCCACACAGGCACGGGGCACCCTGCTGGTGCACCAGAAAATGTTTGAAAGCCGCCTGTTTTTTGTTGATAAGCTGATTGACATGGGGGCGCAGATTATTCTTTGTGACCCGCACCGGGCCACCGTTATTGGCCTTGACCGCAAAATGCCATTAAGGGGCATACAAATGACATCGCCCGATATACGTGCTGGCGTGAGCTTATTAATCGCTGCCCTCTCGGCAGAAGGTCAAAGCATTATTCATAATGTGGCGCAGATTGACCGAGGCTACCAGCGCATAGACCAGCGACTGAATGCCATTGGCGCCCAGATTGAGCGCATCAACGCCTAAACACCGTAATAAACATGCACCCTGTTCGGTTTATAGTCACTGCTACCCTCGCTCTGATACTTGGTGCCTGCGGCAGCCAACAGCATGACAACAACAACTACCCAAAGCTGGAGTTGTTGGGCATAAACCAGCTTAAGTATAGTGATGAGCGCCGGTTTGACCTGAGCGGCATTACCGAGTACGAAGGCAGCCTGTACATTGCCGCCGATAAAGAATGGAACCAGGCCCTGTATATGGCACGCTTAAAAGAGCCCAACTTTGTTGTAAGCTACACGTTGCCCATACCGGCATTGCCCAGCAATACCATTGCCAGCATTGAAGCCCTGGCCACAGCCAAAAGCTCAGTATACTTTGCCAATGAAGATAATAACAGGGTGTACCAGTTTTACGGGCAGTCATTAGTAGAACTGCCCATCAAATTTGCTGAGGCGGGCATTGATACTGACAAATGGAAAGACAATACAGGCATTGAAGGCATTGCGATAGATGAGGCAGGCAACCGCCTGTTTATTGCCAAAGAACGCCAGCCCCGCCTTATACTTGAATGTAGCCTGACTGACTATAGCATACAGCACCAGTACAATATACCTGAAACAGAAAGCAATGACTTTGCTGACCTGTTTTATGAAAACGGCCACCTGTATGCACTTGAACGCAATGGCAATTACATAGCAAAGATTAATGCCGATACCCGAGAGCTGGTTGGTAAGGTGAGCTACCGGCATATTTGCACCCCACCAGAAGGCAGATTGTATCAGGGTGCTGAGTATGGCCTGGGTGAAGCCCTGCTAATGACCGAAACTGAAATATGGGTTGGTTTAGACAATAATGGCCGTGAGGTGGCCGAATATGCAAAAGAAAAGTACCAGCTGCAGGGCAATAAACCAGTAATTATCCGGTTTAAACGCCCCGCAGGTTTTTAAAAGCTTTATACGTAGTTGCTTAGCATTACTGGCATCACAAGCATCAGTATATCTTCGTTTTCGTCTTTCTCAACAGGCAATATCAAGCCTGCGCGGTTGGGGGCTGAAAGTTGCATCAAAATCTGTGACGACTCAAGGTTGTTCAGCATCTCAATCAAAAACTTGGCGTTAAAGCCAATCTCAATATCTTCTCCGTCATGCTCGCACGAGAGTATCTCGTTGGCCTCATTGCTAAAGTCAAGGTCTTCAGCAGAAATCTGTAATTCGCTGCCTGTAATTTTTAAGCGTACCTGGTGTGTAGTTTTATTGGCGTAGATGGCAATACGGCGCAGTGAACTCAGCAGCTCAAGGCGGTCAATGGTCATCTCGTTTGTATTGTCAATCGGTATTACGTTATC
>CAZXTW010000905.1:0-3006 GCA_964643525.1 uncultured Roseivirgaceae bacterium | reverse complement strand
GGGAAGGCATGCAAGGCAAAATCTGCCTCGCTGCCCCCTATCTGGTAGCCATGGCAGAAGGCCCCATTGGTGCCGTTGTATACGCCAATGTAGCCATCGGCTGCTGTGCTATTATGGCTTAAGATGTACTCTTGCGCTGAGGGGTCAAGGTCAATACTACCATATTGAGCTTCGGCAGTAAAGGCAAGGTATATGTCACCATTTTTATCGAGGTGCAGGTTGCTCCATGCGGTTTGGTAAAAGCCTGTAAAGAAATTAGAGAAGCGCACATCGTACGTGGCATTATCAACCAGAGAAGCTAAAAAGAGGTTGGGCGTTTCGGCTGGTAATGACAGCAGCTGCAGGTTGCCTGCTGGTTCGGGCACATCTTCTTCAAAAGCAGTACCGGTAATGATGATCTGGTTTTGGAAGGTGCGCATGTGGCCCAACTGGGCCTCATCAAGCTGGTGGAAGTGCTGGAAGGCCAGTGCCGCATTGTACCGGGCTATGTATCCGTTGGGTTGCAGGCCCGTGTTTGCATAGTGCAAGGACGTGGCATCCGGGTCAGGGTAAAAGCGGGTGGTGTAGTTGCCGCCAAGCAATACATCGCCATTGTTGGCAATGGCCAGTACATGGCTGGCTTCATCATAAGCGTCATCACCAATGCTAATGGCGGTACCTGCCGTTAGGCCCAAATTGCCATAGGTAAATGATGCTATAAATACATCTTTAGAGTTAGTGGCCGTATGTTGCACACCACCAAAAGAGAAGCTGCCCTGGTAAACACCTGCCAGGTAAAGTTTGCCACTTTTATAGGCCAGGTCAACCGGCAATACGTAACTGGCTGTAAAGTCAATTTGTTGGGTGCTGGTTATGCTGCCCTCTGCATTAAGGGCTTTGATGTAAATGCTGCTTTGCTGCGTAGGAGAAGTGGCTTTTGTAAGCCCTTCTTCGGCCGTGTTGGGTACGTCATTGTCAGAGAGGTAGGCAATAATTACCTCACCCTTGGGCAGTACAACAATATGGCTGCGGCTTTCATAAGCATTGTCAGTAAAGGTTTTTGACCATAGCTTATCGCCATTTTGGTTAAGCTTGGTTAAGAAAACATCTGCAGGGCCCTGCACATCAGTTTTTGACGATTTGTTTTTGAAGTCAAGGTCACTGTCGCGAATAATGGTGCCCGTTACATACATATTGCCGGTGGCATCGGCCGCAACATCTCTTATGGTGGTTCTTTCGGCCACTACGTCAACCTCATTCTGGTTAGATGTGCCCTGCAGGTTATAGGCAAAAAAGCTGTTGCCCCCCGGCTGGTTGAACGATTGCATGTTGATTTGATCGCCCAGGCTACAGTTGGAACTGGAGGGGAGCACCTCAACCTCAAAGTCATAGGTAAATGCTTTTTCTATTTTTAGCTGTTCTGCCGTAGTTAACTGTGCCCCTGCCGGCTCAACACAGTAGTTGTCTTTGCAGTTTTGTACCAGTGCCTCAACCATGTTGTTGAGCTCGCAGGCCTGGATGTACTGGCCAGTGTTAGGGTCGGTGGTGTTGGCCAGCTCATTGTATACCAGCTGGTAACTGTCAGTAAAGCTGTTGTAGCGCCAGTTGTGGTATTGAAAGCTTATGTTGGCATACCGGTTAGTTAAAGACTGGGCAATGGCCTGCTTAAAGCGTTCGCGCTTTTGCTCACAGGCCACCCCGCACTGGTTTACTATATTGCCAAGAATAAGGTCAAGGTCTACCGTGCCCCCAACTGCTGTGTTGGTGCTGTATTTGTATACTTTGTATTGGTTGCAGCTGCTTAGGTTGTTAAAGTCTTGCACAGTGGCCGTTTGTTCACTGCCTAAGCCGGCAAAGTGCTTCAATACGTCAACGCCATTGGTAGAGGGCTCAAGGGTGATGAGGGCATCATTAAAATAAACCAGTTTGTAGGCCTCAGTCATGGTATATGAAAGTACCTGGCCATTAAGCCTTCCATAGGCTTTGTTTTTAAGCAGGAATGAGCGTGGGGTAGCTGCATCAGTGCAAAGCTCACCGCCTCCGCTGTGGTTGCGCTGCCACAGCAGCTGGTCAACCCCATCAATAAAGCGTTGCAGCAGGTTGTTTTGCTGTGGGTTGGCCTCACTGTAGTCTACCGGGCTGGTAGGGTTCAGGGCCCCTTTCTGCTCGGCCAGGTACCAGTCTTTGTAAGCATCTGTTTCGCGCCGCCATACCTCCCAGGTATCTTCATGGGTCAGTACATCGCTGTTATCGGCCACCATGTTGTTTACCAGGGTTACAAACTGGCCTCTGGTAAAGTGTACCTTATTGTTGAGGTGCAGGTCATCAAAATACAGGTAGCCCAGGGCGTTGGTGCCGCCGGGTATATACACAAAGTCTTCGCCAGCCCACTGGGTTTCAAACCACTCTTCATAGTCTAAGCCGCCCACCTCATTATTGGCATCAACGGCGTAGTCAGGGCAGGGCTCAAGGTAGGGTATGTACAGTACCTGGTCAGTACAATTGGCATTAAGGCCGTAGCTTACGGTTAGCTCGTACTGCTGCTTTTCAGTATTAAAGGTATACTGCGGCAGCTGGTCTAGCTTGCTATACAGGTTTTCAAAGCCATTGCTGGCAATCCACTGGTCAATGGTGCTGCCCTCTATGAGCAGGGCCTGGTCAATGGCACCTTCATAGTATTGCCCCTCAGCATTGAGCCAGGCAGTAAGGCCACTGGCTGTGTTGGCGGTTATGGTACGCGTTAGTACGTAAGCCACATTGGGTTGTAGGGTTACTACCCTGCTCAGGGTGGCGTTGGGCTGCCCGCAGGTGAGCTGGTTAATGACAATGGGGCTTATGGCCGTAGTAGGGCTTTGGGCGGGGTTATCTTTTTCAACCAAAGAAAAGGCAATGGTGTAATCACAGCTTTGGCACAACTGGCTGCAAAGGTCATTGATCTGGGCCGGGCCAAAGGCATAGTTAATTGACAGGTTAGTGGCTTCATTAAACAGCAGGTGTTTGGTATTGACCAGCTGATAGGGCGTTTGC
>CAZXTW010000904.1:0-3007 GCA_964643525.1 uncultured Roseivirgaceae bacterium | reverse complement strand
GTTTTAACGTAGCTGTAGAGTCCGCTACCCATAGGATCGGCCACTACGCACTGAATGTCGGGATTTTTTTCTTTGAGAAACATTGCGACTCCGGCATAATACAAGGCCCAGTTGCGGTACGGCCAGCCTTTACGGGGGTATAGTTGTTGGTAAAAGCGGAATGCAGCCTTGGCGTTTTTAAACATGCCTACCTTGGCATAAGCCATTCCAATACTACCATACAAATGAGTTTTTTCTGATAAGTGATCTAAGGCAATCGCTTGCTTGTATGCATAAATTGCTTGAAAGTATTCATTCAGATAGTAATGGCACCACCCTTTTCTATTCCAGATGTATAGAGTTGGCTCAAAAAAAAGTAAAGTATTATAATCTTGGAGTGCTGAATCGTACTGCTGAGTTTTCAAATACTGTCTAGCTCTATCTTTGTATGCCAACTTGAGAAACTTATAGTTGGCACGGTGAGATTGAAGATAAATCTGAATGGCTATACTGGAGAACTTTATTGCATTTTTACTATCCCCAATCTCAGCATAAGCATGGCCAATATTCCTATATAATAAAGCGTTTTGAAATGTACTGTCTAGATTAATAGCTTGCGAGTAGGCTTCAATTGCTTGATGATATTGTTCCAAAAAATGATGGCATAAACCTTTTCTGTACCAAATTTTTAAAGTCGGGTCAAGGTAAATCAATGTGTCATAGCCTAGTAATGCTGAATCATATTGTCGCTTACGAAAGTATCTGTATGACCTGACGCTATGAAAATAGGTTAAATTATCATAGGTAGTTTTGATGTGATTATGATGTGCAGGTAAGGTGCTGTGATAAATTTTAAAGGCCTTATCTATGAATTCAATAGCTTTATCATAGTCGCGTAATCCATAATAGGCTAATGCTGTATTATTAAAAGATGCTGCTATTGAAGGGTGTAAGCTATCCACTAATTGTGTATTGGTTCTTAGTGCTAATTTTTCGTGTTTAAGGGCTTTCAGGTAATTACCAGTTTTATTATATATCCGGGCTAGATTATCGTGATACATTGTCAGTGAAGAATTTGACTCATTTGTATGTTTTTTAGAAACTGATATTGCTTTCTTTTGAATTTTAAGTGCTTTGTTGTATTCACCTAATCCAGTGTAGCTGCTTGCTATATTACTGTATAGAGTTACCAAATCAGGGTGATACCCTTCTAAGGTTTGCTGAAAAATATCTAATGCTTTTAGTTGAAGCGAAAGAGCTTTGCCATACTCATCCATTTTGTCATAAATTGAAGCAAGGTTCATATAAGACCTCGCCAGAGAAGGACGAAAGCTGGCCGAAGATTTCTCTCTAATCTCAAGTGCTTTCTTCTGTAGCTTAAGTGCTTGTGTAAGGTCGCCCAAATCAGAATAGACTAAAGAAAGGTTGTTGTAAGAGGTTGCTAAATCAGGGTGGTGAGCACCTAAAGTGTGTTCTCTTATCTTCAGGGCTTTTTTGTGATATTCGAGTGATAGCTTGAGGTTACCTAATTCTTGATAGATTGATGCAAGGTTATTATAGGATTCTGCAATGTTAGCGTGGGTACTGTCTAGTACTTCTACTCTAATTTTAAGGGCTCTCTTTTGAAGACTGAGAGCTTTATCAAAGTTACCCAAGCTTTTAAAAATTATAGATAGGTTATTGTAAGACTGTGCGATATCTGGATGATCCTTATCTAATGTTATCTCTTTGAGTTCAAGCGCTTTTTTTTGGAACTTTAGAGCCTTATTGTAGTTTTTTAGACCTTGGTAGATTGAAGATAAGTTATTGTAATAAACTGCTAAATCAGTGTAAGTACTGTCAATGGCTGTCATCCTGATACTTATTGCTTGCTCCTGGAAGGTTAAAGCTTTGTCGAAGTATTCTAAATCTTGGTAGATAGTTGCTATATTACAGTAAATCAAGGCCTTCGAAGGATGTGAGTTATCTAATGGCATCATAATTTCTAATGCTTTCTTTTGAAAGGTTAAGGCTTTGTTATAATCCCCTAAACTTTTATGAATCAAAGCTAAGTTATTGAATGATATGGCTAAGTCAGGGTGTAAGCTATCTAACGCTTGATTATAGATGTCTAATGCCTGCTTTTGAAATGTCAAGGCTTCAGAATACCTGCCACCGTCTTTAAGTACTAGAGAGGCCTGATTGTACCACTCAGCCAACTCCAAAGAATCCAACCCCTCACGTTTATAAATGGCAACAATCTGCTGGTACTGCTCAGCGGCTTTCAGGTATTTAAAGCGCAGTTCAAAGCCATTGGCTTTAAGGGCGTAACTCTCAATGAGCTGGTTCAATTGTAGTTTGTGGATGTTCCAAAGGCTGTCGGCTTGTGCTTCAACATACTGAGCCTTTTGTTTGGTAGTCCGTGAGGCCTCATACTGGTTCTCTAACTCAACTGCATCTAACACAGCAAGGGTACTGTCAATCAGCCCCCGCTTAAAATAATTGTAGGCTTCAATATAAAGGTCAGAGGCAAAGTCCAGGTTTTTAGCCGCCAGCGCTATGGCTAGTTCGGGCAGCTTTTGCTCTATTTCCCGCACCCGGTCTTTTAAAAAATAAATGGCCTCTTTGGGGCTGCGTAGGGTTTCGCTAAACCGTTGGTTCACCTCTTGTAAGGCGGCATAGCTGGCTTTTGCATCGCTTTGTAGCAAGGCAATGATCGAGTCACTTTCTTTAAACAAGGCCGCGCGGCTAATCTGGTACAACTCGGTTTGGGCCTTGGCCAGTACCCCTTTCCGGGCCAGGTAAATGGGTAGGGGGTAGGTACGGCCAAGGGTCACCTTTGATAGGTCTGCTTTATTCACTACCTCATAGCCAAATTTCTCTGCGGTTACATCAACCCGAGTGCCTGCTTTTATCCCTTTAAACTGAAGTTGAAAGTGGCCTTCATAATCTGAGGTAGCTGTGGAGGCAAATGGGGCAGTGATGTAGGCGTTATCTACATATTTGATTATCCCATTGTTCTGCTGCTTGCTGTTAAATACAGATACTC
>CAZXTW010000903.1:0-3020 GCA_964643525.1 uncultured Roseivirgaceae bacterium | reverse complement strand
CTTAAATCAAATCAATACCAAAGCTTGCGCAGCATTGCGGTGAACCCCCTGCTGCTTAGCCTCACTGCCATTATCCATTACCGGCGGGGCAAGCTGCCCAAATACCGGTACAAGTTGTATGAGCAATGCATTGAAATATTGGCCGATACCTGGCTGGAAGTAAACCGCAAAGCGGGTATGACCACCAGTTATGACGAATGCCTGCACCTGCTGGGCATGGTGGCCAATGCCATGATGCAACGGGGCACCCGCCGCATTGAAGACAAACAAATTGAAGCGGTGTTAGAAGCTGGGGGCATTGATCAAGCCAAACAACAAGTATTTTTAGCAGATGTGGTGCAAAAGGCAGGTATACTTGTGGCAAGTGAGGGCACCTATGAGTTTTTACACCTCACCTTTCAGGAATACCTCACGGCCCTGCACTATTCTAAAACCACCCAGCCTGAAACCATTTTTGATCACTTACAAGGCAAAGACCCCCAGTTTTGGCATGAACCCATTAAACTGTTAATGAACCTGGGCAGTACCCAACAATTATTTGACCACATCATCACCCACTTAATGGACAAAGGCTATTGGCAGCATATGGATTTGTGGGAAGATTGTCTGAGTGAAGAGCTGGTGATAGAAACTACCCGCAGCCAACTGGAACAGCAATTGGGTAAAAAGATATTGGATGTTCTAAAAGACACACCCTTTGAAGACGAACACTTACCTAAAGTAACTAAACTTTGGGCCTACTATGGTTTTTATGTACATGCTGACCATTACAAAGCGACAGCATGGCGCCTATTACAACATGCCCCCCACCCTATAGTGCGTTCGATATCAGCATCCATCCTATACCGCACAGCCTGGCAGGGTAAAATGCAGGCCTACCAATGGGCAGCCTTTCAACAAGAGCCTGAACAGACAAAAGAAGGCACCTTGTTTTATTTGATGGCGCACGACCAAACCCCGGCCCATACCGCCATTTATACTAAAACAGTGGTCAGTTTCACTCAGTTATTACTTGATCTAAAAACTGGCTCGCCTCTTCATCGAGTTAAAATTATCATAGATTTCCGCGATTTATGGTATTTACGGGACATCTTACCCTTACGAGATAGAGGTAATTTATGGAGTTTGCTAGATCTGCAGGACTTATTTGATTATCGAGAATTGAGAGATTCGCAATATTTGAGGGCTTTACGGAACTTGCGTTATCTACTGGATTTGCGAGTATTGTACGCTTTGAAGGATTTACGTTATTTACTGGATTTGCAATTAATCATAAGATTAAACTTCGTCTACCACGAACAGTTCCTCCCCCACTATCCCAAACACAAACCCAAAATAGAAGCCTGGGCCACCCAGGCCCTGGCCAAGCTCCATGCCCTGAGTGATGAAGAAGTCATGAAATACTTCCCCAACACCACCGCTGACCAACTGGCCACCTTCCGCGCTGAGGGTCAACAGTTGGAGGGGTGAGTGGGTGGTAAAGCCAGCGGCGGCTTTCCATCACCAAAGGGTCTTTCGGCTTCGCCCACGATAGCCCCCTTGCTGGCGTCCCGTTAAACGGGATGCCAAAACCTGTAGAGCTTCCAAGCTCGAAGCGAAATGGCACTACCGCAAAGCAGAGCCAGGAGGCTCTACAAAGGTAGGTATCCAGACTTTCGGGACACCAGCTTAAGGCAAGGGCAAAAGTGAAGCCAACGATAACAGGCCATCGCCAACGGATCCTTCGGCAGGCTCAGGATAGACGTGGAGTGCAAGGCCTTACCCGCCACAGCGTGAGCCGCGATGAATCGACGGCTCTACAAAACAACTACGCCATCTCTTCGCGAATAGACGCTACCTGCGCTATTTTCAGGCCTGTGATTTGACTCACTACAGCATCTTCATACCCAAGCTGAATACAATTACGGGCAGTAGCTAACTTTTCTTTTTCAATACCCCTTGCCTCGCCTCGTGCTTCACCTCTTGCTTCGCCAAACTCAATGGCTGTGCGTCGCAGCATGTCGGTCATTCCCATATCTCTAACAGTGTGTAGTTCTTGTTTAACCCAGGTTATGCCCTTACCTCTTCATCATCAACCAATCTGCCTGCCGCCAGGTCGTCTAGGCCAAGTTGTATGCGTTCTTTTTCATAGTTATTCAATTGTTTCACTTCGGGCAAGGGTATTCGGTCTATGATTTGGTCAAGTGCTAACAATAATGCTTCGTCTTGAGCTGGTTAATCTTATCAATCAATTTCTCTTTTAGCTCTTTCATAGATTAAAGATAACCATTACTACCTTAGGGGTAAAGCTGTTTGCCTGCGGCACATAAGCGCTCACCATACAGGGGTGGCGGTAAAGCCAACCATAGTAGTCTATCGCCAAAGGATCTTTTTCCCGAACAACGGGATAAGCAGCAGGCTCAGGATAGATGTGGAGTGGTCGGCCTAAAAACGGCAAGGCCTTACCCGCCACAGTGTGAGCCGCGATGAATCGACGGCTCTACAGAACAACTAGGCCATCTCTTCGCGAATTGCAGCTACTTGAGCCACGCTCAAACCTGTAATGTCTGCAATAAATGCATCGTCTAGCCCCTTACCTATGCTTTTACGGGCAGTAGCTAACTTTTCTTTTTCAATACCCCTCGCCTCGCCTCGTGCTTCACCTCTTGCTTCGCCAAACTCAATGGCTGTGCGTCGCAGCATATCAGTCATTCCCATATCTCTAACAGTGTGTAGTTCTATATTAACGCCTTCCTCAAATTTAAGTTTATATCTGCTTCTTTCAAATTTCTTGAACTTGATATAGTACCTGATAAAATTCACCACCAGCGTTTCTTCTTCATCAGTTAATCCCAAACGCTTGATTTGCCGCAGCAGAGTCAGCTTATTGGATAAGATCTGCTCATTATTGACCCCTTCACTCTGTAGATACATCCAGGCTGTATACAAGATAATGGCAATGGGGTTTTTGCTGTTTTCAAACACGGCAGGGTCAACATCTTTCAGCTTTAACGTAGGGTACTTAAAAATCAGTTGTGTGC
>CAZXTW010000902.1:0-3024 GCA_964643525.1 uncultured Roseivirgaceae bacterium | reverse complement strand
CCCGGCAGAAGCAGCCGACGATGTAACCACTTATGCCGTGCCCCCGCCCACCAGAGACCAGCTGGCCATGCCAATAGGAAAGGCCATACAAAACATGCAGGTAATGGTGCTTGATGCGGCCGGCCATGTGTGCCCCGTAGGGGTAAAAGGAGAGATTTGCGTAGCCGGCATTGGCGTGGGCCTGGGCTACCTGAATGACAAAGAAAAAACTGCCAGTGCCTTTGTGCCCAACCCGCATGCACAGGCACACCCTGATTATGCCATTTTGTACCGTACAGGTGATTTGGGCGTGTACCTGCCCAATGGCCATATGGTTTGCCTGGGCCGTCGTGACCACCAGGTAAAAATAAGGGGCTTTAGAATAGAAACAGGAGAGGTAGAAAGCCAGCTACAGGCACACCCTGCCATTAGTGAGGCAAAGGTACTGCTTAAAAAACACAGCCAGCAGGCCTATCTGGTAGGTTATTATGTACCTAAAGGCACGGTTAATACCGATGCACTGCGGGCCTGGCTGCAACTGCGGTTGCCAGAATATATGGTGCCCACAAGGCTGGTAAGCATTAAGCAAATGCCGTTAACTGTAAACGGTAAAGTAAACCAGGCGGCCTTGCCCACCCCTGATTTTACTGCACAGGAGGCTTTTGTTGCACCGGCTACACCAACAGAAATAAAACTGGCTGAGCTTTGGGCTGGTGTATTACAGCTGGAGGCCAGTCAGGTAAGCGCTACTACCAACTTTTTTATACTGGGTGGGCATTCACTTTCGGCCATTAGGGTCATGAACCTGGTCAGTAAGGCCTTTGGGGTGCCCATAGCTTTGAAAGACGTGTTTACCAGGCCCACCGTGCGTGAACTGGCCGAGCAAATTGATATTAACCAGTGGCTTAGCCATAAAGAGCAACCCCGGCAAAGCACTGAAAAACGAAAAAAGATGACCTTCTAAGGGGCAGCCGCTTGCGGTTGTTTGACTGAAACTAACCATACTATGAGAAAAGTTATTAGCATGCTCATTAGCATGGCAGTACTGCTATGCCTGGCTGTGGTGCTTTGTGCCTGCCAGCCAGTAAAAAGTGCGGCACAAAAAGACCCTTATTTTCAGGTTGGCGACCGTACAATTGACCAGCAGGTTTTTGATGCCAAGGTGCGCGCCATGATGCAACAGGTGGGCATACCGGGTATGTCATTGGCTGTGGTAGATGATGGCCAGGTGGTGTATGAACGAGGCTATGGTGTAAAATGGCTTAGAACTGACCTGGCCGAAGGGGCCGACCTGACGGTTGATACGGGCACTTTGTTTGAGGCGGCCTCGCTGAGCAAGCCCTTTTTGGCCTTTGTGGCCCTGCAACTGGTTAATGAAGGCAAGCTGAATTTAGATGAGCCCGCATGGCATTACTCACCTCACCCAGGCCTGAGCCATGACGACCGCTATAAAAGTATTACAATCAGGATGTTGCTTACACATAACTCTGGCATTGAAAACTGGGATTATGACAACAACCCTGACCAGTTTGACATTGTTGCCGAGCCTGGCAATAAGTACGTTTACTCTGGCGCAGGGTACAACTGGCTGTCAGAAATTGTAGAGGCCGTGTTGGATATGCCCTACGAAGCCTATATGAAAGCACGTGTTACTGAGCCGTTGGGCCTGAAAGATGTATACTTTAAATATGCCACAACCAACCCAGCCAGCTTTTGGGGCAAAGAGCCTAACAACTTTGCCGTAGGGCATGGCACCTGGCACAGCAAGTGGCATAAATGGTTTAATGACGAGCCTGTGCCCTCATCGGCGGTGCATGTAAGTGCTGGTGATTATGCCCGTTTTATTATGCATTTTATGAACAGCGGAGCCCTGAGCCGTGAAACCATTCATGAAATACTAAAGCCTGTGGTGTCCATAAATAGTAATGCAAAGCCAGTGTGGCGGGGGTTGGCTTTTGAGCTTGACTTTCAGAATGGCGATACCCTTATTTCACACTCGGGCAGTAACCTGGGTTTTCGTACAGAAATGTACTACAGCATGGGGCAACGCAAGGGCCTGTTCATCTTTACCAATTATGACCGGGGCGATGTAGTAGCCCCCTACCTGAGCGGGCTTACCGTGGGCCTTGACCTGCATACGTTTTTAGAAGATTACTTTTTTGAGAGCTACCCCAGCCAGGCCATATCGTTACTAGAGATTTACCGCAACAGAGGGAGCGATGCCTTAGTGCAGGCTGCCAAAGGGCTGGTGACCAGGGGCAACCTTGAAAAGAATGCCCTGCTTGAGGTGAGCGATGAGCTGCTTAGCAAAGCACCTGCCCTGGTGGTGCCCTTGCTTACAACACATTTTGAGGTGTACCCTGAGTCGGCCACGGCACACTACCTGATAGGTATTGCTTACATTGAAACGTGCCAGTATGCATTGGCCGGTAAGCACCTGGGTATTGCCAAAGCCAAGGGGTTTGATATATGGAATGTTGATGATGAGCTTGCAGTGGTGCAACAATACGAGGCCGATTTGAACAGCCGAAAAGACAAGGTGGTGACCATACACCCAAGCGCCACCACCCGTATTGAGGCTGAAGGCTACAACAATATGTGTGGTATTAAAGCTGAAACCACACAAGACGAAGGTGGCGGCCAGAATGTTGGCTGGCTTGACAGTGGCGACTGGATGCGCTACAATGTGCAGTTACAAAAACCCGGTAAATACCTGGCCGGATTCAGGGTGGCCAGCTGGAACGGCAGCGGCACCATTCAGGTATATGCCCAGGGCCAGCCCCTGGCACAGATTGATGTGCCTAAAACTGATGGCTGGCAAAGCTGGACTACCGTACAGGCCAGCCTTGACCTGCCCGCTGATACCAAAACCATTGAGTTACAAATAGAAGAGGGTGGTTTCAACTTTAACTGGATATCAATTAAAGCACATGCGCAACCTGAATAAGTCAATGATAGGATTACCTTTACTGCAAACCTTATTATTATGGAACCAGTAGCGTCCTAAACGATAAAAAAAATAGGAGGTCAAATTTGGTATCCCAA
>CAZXTW010000901.1:0-3024 GCA_964643525.1 uncultured Roseivirgaceae bacterium | reverse complement strand
TGGGGTGTTTAGTACTGAGCAGTATTTTGATGAGCTGAATAACCTGTTCAGGCGGCATTTTGACAATGCAGGGCGCCATAACCTTTCAGTAGCTGATTCGTCGTACGATTTGTGGCTGGATGGGTACGTGGCTGGCGTGCCTGGCCGCAAAACAAGTATTTATGTTAAGGGGGCGCTGGCTGCCCTGCTGCTTGACCTGGCCATTAGGCAGGCCACCCAGGGTAAGGCTACTATTATTGATGTGATGCGCCGCTTGTGGCAGCAGTTTGGTGCTAAGTTTGACCCAGCCACGGGCCCTGGCTTTACTGAGCAAGATTACCAGCAGGCTGCCGAGGCAGTAGCAGGCCACAGCCTTGATGATTATTTTGCCCGTTATATTTATGGCCATGTGCCTATGGAAGGGCCTATTGCTCAGGCCCTGGCCCCTTTTGGCTATACGTTGGCCCGTACAGAACGTGATGAGCCGCACGAGCGTTATTATGGCTTCCGTGTAAAAGGCACCACCGCACCTACAGTAACCGTTATTGCGCCCAGTTCGCCTGCCGAGGCGGCTCTTTCAGTGAATGATGAGATTGTGGCCGTGAATGGGCGTAAGGTTGAAGATAACCTGCCCCAGCTTATTGGTGCTGCGGCCACTATTACATTAAGCCTGTTTCGTAACAAGCAGCTGCGTACCGTTACACTTACTGCCACCAAAAAGGCCTACTTCCCTACCTATACTATTGTAAAAGAAGGCCAGCCCGCTGCTGGCCTGCAGTTTCCCTAAGGCAGTCACTCAGGCAGGTCAGGGGCTACTTCTGGCCTGTAATGCGCTGGCGCAGTTTTACAGGCTGGCCTTTGCGCTTGCGGCGTGCCCGCATGTTGAGCAACTCTACAAACAGGCTAAAGAATATTGAGAAGTAAATGTAGCCTTTAGGTACATGGTAATGGAAGCCATCTGCCACCAGCAGTACGCCTATCATCAGTAAAAACGAAAGGGCCAGCATTTTCAGCGTGGGGTGCTTGTTAATGAAGTCACTAATGCTTTTGGCAGCAAACAGCATAATGCCCATTGATACAATTACGGCAGCCACCATGATGTACACATTCTGTACCAGGCCTATGGCCGTGAGTATGCTATCGAACGAAAACACCAGGTCAAGCAGAATAATCTGTAATATGGCGGCCTGCAGGGTAGAGAGCTTTTTACCGCCGGTAGCCTCTTCCTGCCCTTCCAGCTTGTGGTGTATTTCTATGGTGCTTTTGTATACTAAAAATATGCCCCCGCCAATCATAATCAGGTCACGCCCACTAAAGCCATGGCCCAACAGGCTAAACAGGTCATCGCTGAGGCCTATGAGCAGGCTGAGCGCAAACAGCAACCCTATGCGGATGATCAGGGCCAGGCTGAGGCCAATGTTGCGGGCCTTGGCCTGCTGGTGCTCGGGCAGCCGCCCGGTTAGAATAGAGATGAAGATGACGTTGTCAATGCCAAGCACGATTTCCATCAGGGCCAGTGAGAAAAAGCTAATGAGCCCATCAACAGTAAAAATTGCGTCCATATGCAGTTGGTTAAGTCTATTGTTGCCAACGCCGAAGATAGCAATTTAGATGTTAGAATTTAGAGGGAAGATGTTAGAAGGAAGATTTTAGAGATTAGGTGTTTGATTTTAGAGGTTAGGCCTTAGAGATTAGATGCTTGATTTTAGAGGTTAGAATTTAGAGGGAGGATGTTAGAAGGAAGATTTTAGAGATTAGATGTTTGATTTTAGAGTTTGGAGTTTGGAGGTTAGAGTTTAGAGGTTAGAGTTTAGAAGTTGGGTGGCGGGCATTCGTTATTATGTTAAGAGGAACTAAATTAAGGCAATGAATACAGGAAACGTGATGAATTGATGATTCGCAAGGCAGATGTTCAGTTTGTTGGTGGGGCGCTGTTGTCAGTGCCACTGTTGCCCTTACTGTATGTACAGGGCAAACGGGTAAAGGCCTCAATTCCTGACCTGCCCGAAGCCACCGGCCCCAGTGGTGCCTGTACTATTTCTGGTGCGGTGCGGCCACCCATTGAACTGCTTACACTTGGCGAAAGCACCATGGCCGGCGTTGGTGTGGCCACCCACCAGCAAGGTTTTGCCGGCACGCTGGCCAATAGCCTGGCCCAACAGTGGGGCACCCCAATCAACTGGAAGGTGTATGCCAAAAGCGGGTATACTGCCCTACAGGTTACGCAACAGCTGGTACCTACCATTGCTGAAACGCAAGCCCAATTGGTGGTGATAGGCCTGGGCGGCAACGATGCTTTTGGCCTGAACCGCCCCTGGCTTTGGCGTAAGCATGTGACCCAATTGATTGATGCATTAAAAGCCAAATGCCCTGATGCCTGGCTGGTGTTTACGCCTATGCCACCCATCAAGGCATTCCCAGCCTTTACGCCAGTAATGAAACGCACTGTAGGCCAACTCATTGAACTGTTAGGGTATGAGCTCAGTTGCGTAGTGCAAGCTTACGACAGGGTGTTTTGCGACTCCCGCATGCTGGTACCAGATGATTGGATTGGGGCACCGGGCATTGCAGCCACCAGCACGGACGACTTTTTTAGCGACGGCGTGCACCCTTCACCATTAACATACCAGGCCCTGGCCATAGAAATGGCCCAATTTATTGACCAGCAGCCTGCCATTAAGCAATCGTTAGGCCTGTAACTACCTGATTAATAAGTTTGTTAGCCATCATTGCCTTTCCCCTTCAGGCTTCCATTAGCCCTTCCCCCTGGGGGCTTGCTTTCGACTCTACCCGCGAATTTCTGGCCTCTAAATTCTATTTTTTGATTTCCGCCTTCGAGCCTCTGATTTCCGGCTTCTAACTTCTGTTCTCTAACCTCTAAACTCTGGTTCATAAAATAGGTAATGCCAGCATGGTAGGTGCTGTGGGCGGTCCATTTGCGTTTGAGGCCTTCCAGGAAAATACGTTTGGCCTTATCGGCCAGCCAGGCCCGTGTTTTGAATACGGCCAGGGCAAACTTCTGGCGCTGAGCCAGTTGCCTGCTGG
>CAZXTW010000900.1:0-3025 GCA_964643525.1 uncultured Roseivirgaceae bacterium | reverse complement strand
GTACCGCGTGCTGCAAGAGCTAACCAGCAATATTATCAAGTATGCCCAGGCCACAGAGGTGTACATACAGTTTACTACTGACGAGGCCCAGGAGGTAACCCTAACCATTGAAGACAATGGCATGGGCTATGACAAGGCCCTGCTGGCCCAGGGCCAGGGCAACGGCTGGCGCAATATTAACAGCCGCTTAAACCTGATTCATGCCCAGATTGAGATTGACACTGCCCCCAACCGGCCCGGCACTACTGTGATGATTGAAATGAGCACCCAATACCTGTACCAGGCCGATGAACCTGCTGTAGAGGCAGTTGTAACGGCATAGAAGCCTACCTAAGGGTTGGCCAGCTTGCCATAAAAGCGTATTTTACTGCTGCATGGATAAATACTCAATATTACTGGTTGACGACCACAAAATTGTGCTTGAAGGTACCAAAGGCCTGCTGAGCCAGCTTGATTTGTACAATGTTAAAGCAGTGGCTGCCACGGGTAAGCAGGCCCTGGCCCAGCTTACCGCCCACGATTTTGATATTTTAGTGACCGACTACCAACTGCCCGACCTGACCGGGCTGGAACTGGTGAAGGCGGCCAAAGCGGCACAGCCAGAAATTAAGGTAATTGTACTGAGCATGCATGACGACCCTGCCATTGTAAAAGAGCTGCTGGCCGAGGGCGTGAACGGCTATGTGCTGAAAAACGACACGGCCGACCAGCTGCTGCGCGCCTTAGATAAGGTAACAGATGGCAAACGCTTTTTAAGTGATGAGATGAGCGATTTGCTGATCAGGCAGGTAAGCCAGCCCCAGCAAAAGTCAACCCTTACGCCCAGAGAAAAGGAAATTGTAAAGCTGATTGTGAAGGAGTACAGCAGCAAAGAAATTGCTGCCATTCTGTTCATTAGTGAAAAAACAGTAGAAACCCACCGCAAAAACATACTGCGCAAAACCAAGGCAGGCAATATTGTGGGGCTCATTAAGTATGCCTACCAGCATAATATTGTTACGCCCCACAATACTTAAATCACCCCTAAGCGCTGGTGGCTACCTGGGCAGGTTGGCCGCTACCAGGGCATCGCTCTTAAGTACATGCAGCAGCAGGCCGGCAATGGTAGCCACATCAGCCTCAGTAAGCGTTAATGACGAGGGCAGGCTTAGCCCCCGGGCCGAAATGCTGGCACTGTTGGGGTACTGCCCCGTAGCGTAAGGCTGGTACACCGGCATTTGGTGCAGGGGGTAAAACACCGGGCGGCCCTCAATGCCATTTTTCTGTAGCTTATCAAGCAGGCCGTCACGGTCGTTCGTTTCGGCCAGCAGCGTATACAGCCAGTAGGTATTGGTGGCGTTGGCAGCGCTGGGTGGCAGGGTAATGCCTGGCTGTCCCTGCAATAGGTTATTATACTGCTTCCCTATGGCTATTTTACGGGCCACAATATGGTCTATACGCTCCATTTGGGCGCAACCTATGGCGGCCTGCATGTTCGTCATCCGGTAATTATAGCCCACCGCCTCGTGCCAGTAGCGCTTTTGCTTATTCATACCATGGTCGCGCAGCATGCGGGCCCGCTCGTACGTCTCGGCATCTTTCAACAGCAGCATGCCCCCCTCGCCGGTGGTAATGGTTTTGTTGCCAAAAAAGCTAAATGTGGCTGCATGGCCAAAGCTGCCTGCCCGCTGGCCGTTATACGTTGTGCCAATGGCCTCGGCGCTGTCTTCAATAAGTAGCAAATCATGCTCAGCGGCCAGGGCTTGCAGGGCGGCCCAATCGGCAGGGTAGCCGTATAAATCTACCGGCATCAGGGCCTTGGTGCGGGGGGTAATGGCGCGCCGGGCAGCCTCGGGGTCCAGGTTCCAGCTGTCGGTGCTCACATCGGCAATTACGGGGGTGGCCCCGGCGTGCAGCACTGAATTAATGGTGGCGGCAAACGTCAGGTCGGGTACAATCACCTCATCGCCAGGGCCTATGCCCATGGCCACCAGGGCCAGGTGCAGGGCCACGGTGCCGTTGCTTACGGCCAGGGCGTAGGGCATGCCACAATACTCGGCCACCTGCTGCTCAAACTGGGTTACAAACTTACCCTGTGATGATATCCAGTTGGTGTTTACGCACTCAGTAATATACACCAGCTCATTGCCTGCCAGCTGTGGCTCCATCACAGGGTAGCGGTGCATGCGGTGGCGGCAGGCATAGTCAACCGGCACGCCGGCCCCGTTCAGCAGGGGGATGTGCCTGATGGCATCAGTCAGCAGGGCCTGCTTTTGCTGGCGCGTGGCATCAGCCGGTAGCGACTGGCAGTTGGCATTCATGGCACCAGCCACGGGGGCCTCCAGCGCATCGCCCCGCAGCAGGGCGCGGCGTATGTCACCATCGCTCAGGCTGCCCAGCAGCGCGCCGTCATCGCCCACCACAAAGCAAATGCCCTGGGCGTTGGTATTGATCTGTTCCAGTGCCGCCCGCAGGGTGGCACCGTGGTGTATCATCAGTTCGTCAATTGGTGGCAGGTGGCTCATAAAAACTCCCCATATTTTTGCAGCAGGGCCAGCTGCGCGTCAATGGCCGCTTCGTCCTGCTTTTTCACTTCCAGCACATGCAATAACTCTGCAAAATAAGGCATATGCTTCAAAAACCAATAGCCTGCGGCCAGGGGCTGGTTGGTGTCGTGCTGCCCGTCGTTGTCGCTGTGGTGCACCCCCAGTATATAGGGGCGCAGCGTTTGCACCGCCTGGTCAGCATCAAAACCCAGCGTTTGGGCGCTCACCTTCAGGTGGCCGGTATCCAGCAGCAGGCCCAGGTGGCGGTTGTTCACTTCATTAAACAGCTGTACCGTTTCATCAGGGTGCCCACAAAACAGGGGGTTATCGCCATCGGGGCGCAGGTTCATGGCGGCCACCACATTGTTTTCTATGCAAAAAGGCACCTTCAGTTGCTGGGCTGTAGCCAGCACCTCGGCCAGGCTTTCTTTAAACAGGCCCCAGTTGGTGGCTTTGTCATAGGCCTGGTCCTGGCTAAGCTGCTTGCCCAGCTCGTTCGG
>CAZXTW010000899.1:0-3025 GCA_964643525.1 uncultured Roseivirgaceae bacterium | reverse complement strand
GGCTCATATAGCTGCGAAACGCCGCATTGTTCACCAGGCTTACCGTGCCCAGCGTGTGGGTAAGCCAGCTGTTGTTGGTTGAATATACCTGAAAGGCCTTAAAGTACCTGGCCTGGTGCCTTGGCAAAGGTACAAAAGCTACGAAGGCTGGCAGCAGCAGCACAGCCAGGAAATACATAGTTTGCCTGCCCGGTGTATAGTTTTTAAAAGCATGCCACCGGCTGGCCAGTACTATTAACCCACCTGTCAATAGGCCAGCCACCAGCCCACCAATATGCCCGGCATGGTCAACATTAAAGATTTCGCCCAGGGCAAAGCTGGCGGTAACCATCAATAAAAAAGTAAACAGTAGCCTGAATACCTCTGGGGTGTTGCGCGCATTTTTATACAAAGAGGTAATGAGCCATATGCCTACCAACCCAAATATGGCGCCCGAAGCCCCAACAGAAATGGCAAACCAGTTGAACCACATACTGGCCAGGCCGGCTATAACACCACAAAATAAATAAGCCATGAGGAAGCGGAGCCCCCCCAGTTGCCGCTCAATAATTGGGCCTATGGCTATTAAACCGGTTATATTCAGGGTAAGGTGCAATGCACCATAATGAATAAACAAAGCGCTGAACAGGCGCCAGGGCTCGCCATCAAACACATACGGGTTAAACAACGCCCCTACGTGTACCAGCTCTATGGGCAGGTAGGGGCTGTCAAAATCTAACCCAATGAACAACAACAGCCCATGTACCAACAGGTTAATACTACATAGGCTGGCCGTTATGATGTGTTTGCGTATGAATGAAAAGAGCCCCAATGGCATAGCTGTTAAATGGTGAAATAGTAGCAGGCTGTTACCGCACAAGCCAGGTTAGAAAGATAAGCGCATTTGATTAAAATGCCAGTACAAACCCTATGTACTGCTGCCTGGCTTGATATATGGTGGTTTTTTTCTTTCTTTGTGTAGGGTTTATACCCCCTGAATTGATTGAGTTAGAGGCATAAGGAAATGCGGGATTATGGATTTGAAAACCTTCAAATCATTTTTTAATCAGTACTATAAAAGCATTAGGCATTTTGTTTATTATAAGGTGGGCGATATTGAACTTGCCGAAGACCTGACGCAGGAGGCCTTTGTGAAGTTTTGGGAAAAGCGGGAAACCATTGAGGTGGAAACCGCCAAAAGCTACCTGTATACTATTGCCAATAACCTGGCAATAAACCATATTAAACGGCAGGGCCTACTACTGAACTTTATTAACAGAGCCCCCAAAAAGCAGGAAAGCAGCGAAACACCACAATATTTAATGGAGGTAGCTGAGTTTGACCAGCAGTTACAGCAGGCCATTGCCAGCCTGACAGAAAACCAGCGAGTGGTATTTTTGATGAACAGAATAGACGAGCTAACCTATAAAGAAATTGCTGAACGACTGGGGCTAAGTGTAAAAGCTGTAGAAAAGCGGATGCACCAGGCACTGCAACAACTCAGAAAAGCCATTAAACAAAAGATATAATGCTGCCTGGCAGCATAAAAAGCATAAAATGCAGTACGCACAGATAGGATTTGATTATGGACAGTAAAACGGCATTGGTTCAGGCCTTACTGGAAGGGCAGCGGGCATGGGATAGCCTGAGCGCTGAGGAACAGGCCCTTTTTGACAATGATCAGGAGCTGACAGACCTGCAAGCTATTGCTGAACGCAGCAGCCAGCTGGTAGTGCCTGGCTTTGACAATAATGAAACAGCAGCCTGGCAGCGGCTTGAAGGGCAGTTAGGCCTTGTAGCTGAAGATGATGAGCCAGTGCTTGTGCCCAGGGGCCGCCTTATACCCCTGAACAGATGGGCATGGGTGGCTGTGGCTGCCTCTGTGGTGCTGGTGGCTTTTACCGTTTTATGGCTTACGCAAAACAGCCAGCCCACTTTATATGCCACCGGTAAAGCTGAGCTAAACAAGGTGCCGCTGCCAGATGGATCAATTGCAACCTTAAGTGCCGACTCTGAGCTGGCGTTTTATGCTGACAACTGGGCCTCTAACAGAAGGGTGAGCCTCAAGGGCGAGGCTTTTTTTGAGGTAAAGCCAGGCCATACGTTTACTGTGGCCGCAGGCCCGGTTACTGTAGAGGTGTTGGGTACAAGTTTTAATGTAACCAATAGGCCCAACCATACAGAGGTATTATGTGCCACAGGCAAAGTGCAGGTTTTTAACAACAAAAAGGCAGCAGTAACCCTGAATGCAGGCCAGGGCACCAGGGCCAGTAATAAAGGCACGCTAAATGCTGCATATACAACTGATGTGGCCCAGGTGGGGGCCTGGGTGCAGGGGCGTTTTTTTTATAATGATGTACCCTTGCCAGTAGTAGCTGCCGAGCTTGAACGACAATTTAATGTTACGATTCATGTATCGAATATTGAATCGAGACGTTATACTGGTAATTTTACTACTAACAGCCTTGACGAAGCGCTAGAGCTGGTTTTTGGGGCCATGAGTTTGCGCTACAACCTTGAGAATGAGCGTACAGTAACAGTTAGCGAATAATACAGTTGAAATTAGCCGCAACATACTTTGTATTACTGTGTGTGCTACCAATAGGCTTATTGGAGGCGCAAGACCTTGCTTACACAGGCAAAAACACCCCCCTTATTAGAGTAATCAAACTGCTTAAAAACCGCTATGATGTTAATTTTGCTTATGATGATGTGCTGATCAGGCGCATACAGGTACCTGAAAATGCAATTACTGATGGCCATATAGAGCAGGTACTGGCTGGTGTTTTAAGTGGCACAGGGCTTGAGTATTTTAAGGTAAATGATACGTTTATTTTAAGGCCTGCCAAACAGCCCGATGGTAACGATCCAGTGCCGTTTACTTTTACTGTACAAGGCACTGTGCTTGACCATGAAAGCCGAGAAACCCTACCCAACGCCCTTGTATCAGTGCCGGGCACATCTATTTATACCACTACTAATATTGACGGGCGTTTTAGCCTGCTCAACTTTCCTTCAGATAAGAATGGAGTGATGGTACAATACC
>CAZXTW010000898.1:0-3030 GCA_964643525.1 uncultured Roseivirgaceae bacterium | reverse complement strand
ATACAAAATTATAACTAATTAATTGATAATTGATAATGAATAATTGAAAATGATGGCCTACAAGCTCAAAGCAGGTTTAAAAGTTCAAATCAAAAATTCTAACATAAGCCTTAACTCGCTGTATAGTTGATAGTTATACAACCAAACATTTTTTTAACCGGACACTATTAATTCATCACCCACAACTACCTACATCACTCATAATTCATCACTCACAACTATCCACATCACTCATAATTCATAACTCATAACTATCTACATCACCCATCACGCACAACTATCTACATCACTCATAATTCATAACTCATAACTATCAACATCACCCATCACATCACTCATAATTCATAACTATCTACATCACTCATAATTAGATAAACGGGTTACCTCTCAGGGTTTGGGGCATAGTATAAGTAGGTTGATTTTTCTATTGTTGTGAAACCATTGTATTTTTAACAAATGCCTTTTATATCATTTTATTTTAATATTGAATCTATACTGCTGCTGGGCTTTATCTTTTGGAGCATATTCTGGGTTTATTACCAGAAAACCAGTGACACCCTGTTTAAAGTGCCGCTCAATACTATTGACTGGGTGGCCAGCAGGCTGGCGTTATCTGTTGGCGTGTATGGCATTGTGAGTTTTTTAGGCTTTATGCTACAGGCTTTGTTTACCAATGGTATGGCCTATTATGAATATGTTGACCGTATGGCCGCGAAACCGGGGCCGCTGGTGCTGGCATTTATGCTGCAAGTAACCGTGCTTGTTGGCGGGGTGCAGCTGCTGTGGCGCAAAAGCATCAGGCAGCACCGTGAGTACCGCATTGTATTGGTGGCCCTGATGCTTATTGTGATGAATGTTGAATATATCATAGGTCTGTTGGCCCTGCTTATGCCCGGTGCTGCTGAACTGGCCTATTATACCCCTCGATTTAGTTTTATTTCACTGGCAGTACTTTCTGTAGCTGCTGCCATTGTATTTGCCTTTTTCCTGCTTATAGGCACTGTTATTAAAATAAATCTGAGCCCCAAACCAAGCATATGACAATTACGGAGCAAATTGCTGCTGTTGAAGACCAACTGAGGCAGGCCATGGAAGCCGCCGATGTAGACACCCTGGACGGGCTGCTGCATGCCGACCTGCAGTTTACAATCCCGACTGGCCAAACGGTTACCAAGGCAGCCGACCTTGAGGCCTACCGCAAGCGCCATATGGAAATATTTCAGTACCAGGTTGATGCCAGCCACACCACAGTTATTGATGACCATACCGCAGTGGTTACGGCCGAAGTCACTTTGGGTGGCCTGTACTTGGGCATGCCTATGGATGGTGATTACAAGTACCTGCGGGTTTGGCGCCTCACCAATGGCCAGTGGCAGGTCATAGCCGGCAGCAGCCACCAGGTATAGGCTGGCTGCCGCCTATCATAATTTATTGATAACAGTTTAATTACTGCCCATGGCAAAGCATTTTGGTACGCTGTTTGTACACCCTGTAATAGATTAGATACAACACACACACAATACACTTAAATTAATTAGAACAAGATGAGAAACTTCAAATTCCTATTTCTGCTCGCTTTTTTGATGGTTGCCGCAGTGGCTGCCGAAGCCCAAACCCAGTACAAGGTCATTACCGTGGTTGAGTCGATTGTGCCCGGTGGTTTAGGCCGTTCCAGGATGATCGAAAACAAGACCGACCTGAATATTCAGGATTACACCACCACCCGTACCAATGGCAAGAAGAGCAGCCAGGGTGACATCCGCCGCCGCGATGCTAAAATTGACGTGTTTGATGAGTCAAAGCTGCTGAACTTTTACAGCCTTACGGGTATTAACTTCCAGAATATTGCCAGTAACGACGCGCTGATTTCATCTAAGCTGAACCAGATGGCCGAAGAGGGCTGGGAGCTGATGTTTATGACCAGTGGCGTAGAGAGTGATGCCGGCGAAACCGACAGCAAGGGTATTTATATTACCCGGTTTGTATTTAAGAAGTAACAAGAGGTAAACCTGTAGGGAGGCAAAAGGGAACCACAGCGAAACCGCCAACACACAACCCACGTTCTGGCCGCGCCGCTGTGGACATCCTCCCTCTATGTTAATAGAAATAGTGATGAATAATATTTTCACCCTCAGCGGTTGCTGAGGGTGATTTTTTTATTCTGGTGGGGGTATTAGGGGGCTGCTGGGTGGGGTGGCATGTTTTTTAGTTATTAAGGCCTGTGCAACTGGCTTTGGGTTTTGGGCTGTTGTATTTTGAACAGCCTCTCTCCTATTCTCCACCTCATTTTGCCCAGTGGCTGTAGTGGTTTCAGCTGGGGTTGCCATAAAATAGCGGATGCCGGCATGGTAGGCGCTGAATGATTCCCACTTGCCTTTCAGGCCCAGCAAAAACTGCTTTTTTGCCTTGTTTTGCAGCCATTCACGTGTTTTCAGCACGGCCAGGGCAAACTTTTTACGCTGCACCCGCTGCCGCTCACTGGGCGCATAGGCCGACATTCTAGGAAAGGCCGATACCACCGTTTTATTGCCATACAGCTTATACAGCAGCTGCTTCCCTACTCTGCCGCTTATGCCATTGGTGTATATATTGTCTACTACTATTGCCATAATTTAGAGTTTAGAGTTTAGAGGTTGGAAGTAAGAGGTTAGAAATCAGGTATAATAGCCTGATAACCAGAATATTTCACCTCATAACCAATATCAACCCGGAGCAGCCGCCTCTCCCTCTGCTACAAAAAACTCCCCGTTGGGAAAAGCTCATAGCAACCAGAGTATCGGCTACCACAATACCAAGATAATACAAATCAATTTTTAGTACAAGTATAGTATTAGTCAAACGAATGTTAAACGAAGAATAAGTAGTTGAAAGGCCTTTTCAAGTAATTGCATGTAGTTTGGCCTCGATCTATAAAAAGTGAAATAGTGCCAAGTAGCCAACTTAAATTCTTGTTGTAGCAACGGTGTGAGATATGTAGGGTACACTTAACACGAAAACAGTAAAAGATATACTAATTTAATATGTACGAAT
>CAZXTW010000897.1:0-3031 GCA_964643525.1 uncultured Roseivirgaceae bacterium | reverse complement strand
GAGAAGTTTACTTTGGGCTACCCAAACCAGGAGGTACGTGAAGCTTTGCTGGTTGACTATCTGGTGAATTTTCCAGGCACAGTTACCAAGCCAGGCACTACCATTGCTGAAGATATTGGCGAAGCCCTTGATGGAAACGATTTGCCCACGTTTTTTAGTTTGATCAATACCATTATTGCCTCAGTGCCCTACCACCAACAGCAACCCCAGCTAGAAGCTTTTTTTCATACCGTAGTGTATATAGCCATAAGGTTATCTGGCCACCCAGTAGCAGCCGAAGTAGCTATAGCAACAGGCCGCATTGATGCTGTACTGGAAACGGCCACTCATTTTTATGTATTTGAGTTTAAGCTCACCACCGCAGAGGCTGCCTTGCAGCAAATCAAAGACAGGGGCTATGCCGCTCCCTACCTAAATAAACATAAAACAGTTATTGCTGTTGGTGCCGCTTTTGACTCCAACACCCGTGCCCTGAAGGGATGGGTTACTGAAACAATTACCGGGTAAAGGCAAACATCACCTGGTTGTCTTGCGTAGGGTCGTTGGATACATGGCCAATGTCTTTAAGCAGCCCCATTTCTTTCATTTGCAGGTTGTGCTTTTTGGCCAGCCCTTCATAAAAGCCGCGCTCTCTGGTTACTACCGGAAAGCCAATCCAGTGCCCTTCCTGGCTGGTGCCAATATTTACATTGGCAAAAAAGGTGCCTTCAGGTTTGATGTGCCTGTTTACAAAGTCAAAGCAGCCATTGGCAATGTCGTCACTGAGGTGCATCAATACAGAAAAGGCAAACAGGTAATCATATTGCTTGTCCAGCTTAAGGTCATTAAAATGCTCAAAATGCACTAGCTGGTGGCCTTTATTAAGCAGCCCCTCTTCTTTGAGCTCCTGCCGGCCCTGCTCAAGGGCATCGGCCCGTACATCAATGCCAGTATAGTTATTCTCGTTCAGGTATTTGATAAAAGCACTGCCACCCCTTAGGGTGCCACAGCCTATATCTACCAGGGTATGCTCAGGCAGCAGGCCTTGCTCAGTCAGGTATTGCAATTGAAATACCTGTTTCATTTTCCACAGCTTGGGCGGGCCAACCAGGGCGTGTCGTTTGGCCTTGGGGTCGGTCATCAACATACGACTTGCCTTTCTACGTATTTCGCGAATCGTTTTTCTCATAGTTCAGGGCTCAGATTGTAGTTTCTACTGAGTGATTAAATGGTATTTCTTGTCTGGTAGGTTGCCATACCTTAAGCCACTGTTGGCCATGAAGGTTAGTGCGCAACCAGTACCTGCCAATGGTAAACATAGTCAATTAATGTGTCAGAACAAGGCACCAGGTAAAACTTGCACGGAGGTTGTTGCCGCTTATGGTGCTGCCTTGCCCGCATCATTGGCCACACAAATCATAGTGGCCTGCATGCGGGCAATCAGCTTGCCGGTATCGCTCACCACCTCGGCGTCGCAAACGGTAAGTGTTTTGCCTGGCTTAATTACGCGGGCATGGGCAATAATCTGTTCGCAGTTGGCCGGGCGCAACAGGTTAATCTTAAACTCTACTGAAAGCACTTCGGTACCTTCTGGCATGAGGGTATAGGCGGCGTAGCCGCAGGCCGAGTCTGCAATGCTGGTAGTAATGCCTGCATGAATAAAGCCATGCTGCTGCGTAACGCCAGCGGTGCGGGGGCAGCTAATGCTTACGGCACCAGCTTCTACCTTTTCAAGCCTGGCCCCAATGCTGGTCATCAGGCCTTGTTTGGCAAAGCTATTTCTAATGGTTTCTGCGTGCATTGAGTTGATTTACGTATTGGCTTTCTTTTTCTTTTTACTGGCTGTGGCCAGGGGGTTAAAGTCAAGGCACAGCTGCACCCAATAGTCAAGATGTTCGTCAAGGTCAAACCCTTCGGGCGTAACAAACACAAAGCCTTTCATGGGGCGGCCGGTAAAATCCATGGGGTTTGTGCCGGGGCGGTCCATCACTGCTTGGCTGGCTGCTTCGCCTATGCGCGCCATCAGCAGGTCGGTTTGCTTCTTTTTATCGTAATGAATGCCGCAGCACATCTTGTCATCAACCATAAAGCAAAGGCCACCCATCATTTTCTTTTCAGTAAAAGGGGCTTGCTTGCGCCTGAATACCTCACGCAGGCGGTCGGCCAAATGTTCATCGTAAGCCATAGATATATTGATTTGATCGCTGGCAATATACTGATTTCAAGGCTTAACCATACAAAACTGGCCCAACGTTTATCACCCAAATAGGGTGGCCTGCCCCTGATATTGGCCGCTGGTATAAACTGCGTAACGCAGCCCTTTTTTGGCGGTTTTTGTTAGTAAATACCTTACTAACAGACAGTACCTCATAACAACACAGCAAAGCGAAATCTATCATCCCACTAATAAACTCCGCTTGTTATGTTCTGTACTAAAGGTCAAAAACTCATTATTAGTTGTTTTCTATTGTTGGCCCCGTTGCTGGCCCTGCATTGCCAGGGGCAAATGGCCTACATGAAGCTGGGCAAGGTAAGCCCAAAAGCTGTGCGGCAGCAGCAGTATGATGAACACCTCGGGGCGGCGGCTGTGATCCTGGCCGATGTAGGTACCTCTAAAATAGCCTACTCGCCCACTAATGATGGCTTTAAGCTGTATTATACGCACCACCGCCGCATTAAAATCCTGACAGAGGCAGGGCTAAAGTGGGCACAGCATAACTTTTTGTTGTATCACGACAATGGCCTTGAAGAGCAGGTGCAGTTGCTTAAAGGCTTTACCCATACGGCAACACCAACGGGCATAGAAGTTACGCCCATGGGCCGGGCGCATATAGAGCGGCGGCGCATAGGTGCCCACCATACCCAGGTGGCACTGACCTTGCCCAATGTGCAGGTAGGCAGCGTAGTAGAATATGCCTACACGGTGGTATCTGACTTCTTTTTTAACCTGAGGGGCTGGTCGTTTCAGCAGGCGGCCCCAGTGTTATGGAGCGAATACCGTACTTATATTCCTGAATATTATGACTATGCCGGGGTGCTTACAGGCTACCTG
>CAZXTW010000896.1:0-3037 GCA_964643525.1 uncultured Roseivirgaceae bacterium | reverse complement strand
ATCTGGCGAAGCCATATATACTTTTTGCTTGGCTTTATTGGCTGCCTCACGGCTGCTGCCACTGTAAACCTGTATAGTATACCCCTGAATAAAGCCATTTCGGCGGTTCAGGGTGGCCAGGCTGTCGCTATAATTGGTAAGCAAACCGTTAATGGCATTTGTCACCGCCACAGGGTTGTTGGCTGGGCTGGCAGTTACCGTATCAATTTCATACGCATCAATTGCCGGTATGGAAGGCAATTGGCGATAGGCCGAAAGGTCTTCCTTATAATCTTTACTTGAAATCACAGCTACAGCCGTAGTTTTACAACCTACGGCCAATATACCTGCCAATGCCACAAGTACGTAAATAGTGAAAGCCCTAATCATACGGTAACACTTAAAGTTAGTCTACAATAACACACTTATTATCCAGCAGGTCTTGTTCAACCTTTTTGAACTTAACCCCTTTCCGCACAGTACCATCAGTATACTGCACATTTACCAATTCATTTCTGCCTGCTACTTTTTGAGACTTTACAGGCATGGCTTTTTCTGCCGGCGGCCTGTTGGCCTGTGGCTGTTCGCCGCCACTTAAGGCCGAGCGTGACTCTTCTTTGCTTTCCTGGTAGCGTTGCTTGCTGCGGCGCTGCCGTGCTTCCTGTACCTGGTCAGGGTCTTGTACAGGTATATTGGCTTTGCTTAAGAATGAAACCGTCTCTTCATTAACCCGCACAACAAACTTCTTGAAAAGCTCAAAGCCCTCCATCTTATAAATTAAAAGGGGGTCTTTCTGCTCATACACCGCATTTCTAACAGACTGTTTCAGGTCGTCCATTTCACGTAAATGCTCCTTCCAGGCCTCATCTATAATACCCAGGGTTACATACTTTTCTTGCGATTGTATTAACGCACCACCGTTGGTGGTAATGGCTTCTTCCAGGTCTGTAACCACGCCAAGCTGGCGTTTGCCATCTGTAAACGGCACAATAATATTCTTTTCTGTGGCCCCGCGCTCATCCTGAATATTTTTCAGTATAGGCAGTATGGCCTCGCCAATTTTCTCGCCTTTGCCCTGGTATTGACTGTATAAATGGTGGTATACTTCATCAACCAGCTTATCAGTGCCAGTGGCAGCAAATGTTTCCTGGTCAATAGGGTAGTCAATGCCAAAGGTGCCCAGCATTGAAAGCTTAAATGAGTCAAAATCATCTGCGCCTTTTGAATTAGATGTAATGTCCTCGCAGGTTTCATACATCATATTCATAATATCAAGCTGCAGGCGCTCACCAAACAGAGCGTGCCTTCTGCGTTTATAAATTACCTCACGCTGGGCATTCATCACATCGTCATACTCCAAAAGGCGCTTACGTGTGGCAAAGTTGTTTTCTTCTACCTTTTTCTGGGCGCGCTCAATTGACTTCGACACCATTGAGTGCTGTATCACGTCTCCATCTTCAAGGCCCATCTTATCCATCAGGCGGGCAATCTTGTCAGAAACGAACAAACGCATCAGGTTATCTTCTAACGAAACAAAAAATTGCGACGAGCCCACATCGCCCTGCCTGCCTGAACGGCCCCGCAGCTGGCGGTCAACCCGGCGCGACTCGTGGCGCTCAGTACCAATAATGGCAAGGCCCCCGGCCGAACGCGAATCGGGGTGTAGTTTAATATCAGTACCCCTACCGGCCATGTTGGTGGCAATGGTTACCGTGCCCGGTAAACCGGCATTGGCCACAATATCGGCCTCGCGCTGGTGTTGCTTGGCATTCAGCACCTGGTGATTAATATTGCGCAGCTTCAGCATGCGGCTTAGCAGCTCTGAAATATCAACTGAGGTGGTACCAACCAGCACGGGCCTGCCTTGCTTGGTTAGTTTCTGTATCTCATCAACTACCGCATTAAACTTTTCTCTAACCGTTTTATACACCAGGTCGTTGCGGTCGTCGCGCAGTATGGGCTTATTCGTGGGTATTACCACCACATCAAGCTTGTAAATATCCCAAAACTCACCTGCTTCAGTTTCGGCAGTACCAGTCATGCCTGCCAGCTTGTGGTACATCCTGAAGTAATTCTGCAGGGTAATCGTGGCGTAGGTTTGGGTGGCATCTTCTACCTTCACATTTTCTTTGGCTTCAATGGCCTGGTGCAGGCCATCAGAGTAGCGGCGCCCTTCCATTACACGGCCTGTCTGCTCATCTACAATCTTCACCTTACCATCTGCCAGAATATACTCCGTGTCTTTTTCAAACATCGTATAAGCCTTCAGCAGCTGGTTAATGCTGTGTATACGCTTTGACTTTACCTGGTAGTCTTGAATCAGGGTGTCTTTTTGCTTCAGCTTCTCTTCATCAGTGGCCGTTTCATCCTTTTCTATGGCATTCAGGCGGATGGCAATATCAGGCATAATGAAAAACTCAGGGTCTTCGCCATCTTTAGTAATCAGGTCTAGCCCTTTTTCAGTAAAATCAACTGAATTCTCCTTTTCTTCAATCACAAAATACAGAGGCTCATCAGCCTCAGGCATATGCTTTTGGTTTTCCTGCAGGTAAAAGTTTTCTGTTTTTTGAAGTATCTGCTTTACCCCAATCTCACTGAGGTACTTAATCAGGGGCTTATGCTTGGGCAACCCTCTGTATGCCCTGAACAGGGCCAGGCCACCCTCTTTCTCGTCACCTTCTTTAATCAGCTTTTTCGCATCAAGCAACAGCTTCGAAACCAGCTTTTTCTGTGCCTCAACTACCTTGGCAATTCTTGGCTTCAGGTCGTAAAACTCATGCTCGTTGCCCTTGGGTATAGGGCCAGAAATAATCAGAGGCGTCCGGGCATCGTCAATCAGTACAGAGTCAACCTCATCAACCATGGCATAATGATGCTTGCGCTGCACCAGCTCGTCTGGGCTTGATGTCATATTGTCACGCAAATAATCAAAGCCAAACTCATTATTCGTGCCGTAAGTAATATCAGCCTGATACGCATTGCGGCGTTCTGCCGTATTGGGCTGGTGCTGATCAATACAATCAATCTTAAGCCCATGAAACTGAAACAGCGGCGCCAT
>CAZXTW010000895.1:0-3038 GCA_964643525.1 uncultured Roseivirgaceae bacterium | reverse complement strand
TGCCCAACACATTTTCTTCATAATGCCCCGGCCTAAAGTTGTTATAGGTATCGGTCAAAATGGCAATGGCCGTCACATTTTCGCCGTACTTCTCACGCAGGCGGCACTTCATAGTGAACATGCGCTTGTCAAAATCTTTGTCTGGGTAGCCCTGCACCTCAATATGAATGTACAACCAAAACGCTTTCCCGCTCTTTGCCACTACACGCACCAGCTTATCTGCCAGGCGACTTTTCATGGGGCCATCAGGTTGCAACTTAGCAAGCTCAGTATCTAGAAAGGCTACAGGCTGGCTCAGGTCAAACGCTTCAGCATAATCCTCGAAAAAATACAACAGAAAAGGCTCAACCAGGTCTTCAATAATACTTTTCCACAGTTGATCATAACTAATGGGTGGTGAATGGCTGTCTGACATAATGGTTATTCACAAGCAATTTACTGTGTGCAACCTATCCACAAACTGTTAAAAAACCAATTACGACTGATCATTTGAAGGTAAACCGAAGGTGGAAAGTTACCAACCAACGTTATCTAATTCCAGGTCGTACTATAGGCAGTCAACATCGTACCTGTCTATCACATAACCTCTAATCTAAGGTGGTATAAGATCAATGCACCAGTAAGGCAATTGACCGGTACAGCAGGGGTGATTGAGTGTTGCCCTACTGTACCATTGCCTTTGGTACAGCAATACCAACGACGATGAGGCTACTGTACCATTGCCTTTGGTACAGTAATACCAACGACGATGAGGCTACTGTACCATTGCCTTTGGTACAGTAATACCAATGACGATGAGGTTACTGTACCAATGGCAATGAGACGGAAAAGTACTATAGCCTACTGGAAATATGCAAAGCAACTAAATAGGTACTAAGTACAAGGGCTGGCATGAGAGCTTCAGTATGCAGTAAGTAGCTACCCGCCAGAGGCAGTATATTTTTGTACCGGACACAATTTGGCGCCCTCCGGCAGGGCGGGTGCTTCTTAGCCCGAGGGAATAGTTTTTCTACCCGAGAAAAATTATTCCCTCGGGCGGAGCGGCTCCCAACTTCCGGGAGATAAATTTATGCTGCCCAGCAGATAAATATTTTCTGTCCCTGAGTTGTGCTATACCACTGGTGCAGGCCACTGCATACCACTAACAAGACCATGCCCGTAACACCAATTAATCAACTGGCTGGTGTTTGCTGGCGAAGCACAGTGCCTTCGATGAAGCTGTTCATGACAGAATATGCGTTGGGGCATTGCACAGAAAAGTTTTAGCCATAATTTTGTGGCTTACTTTTGCCTGTTTTTAAGCAATGAAGCGCACCAAGTACCATTTAGCCTTTAACAACCAGCGGTCATATGGTTCCCCCAAGCACTTTTTTATCTATATCTGGGGCTACTTGCTGCCCGCCCTGTACCTGATGGACCAGATGCAGCTCAAAGCCAGCCAAAATACTAAGGTAACATTTACCCTTAGCACCTGCGGCCCTGTAATGGACCAACTGATGGCCAGCCTGTTTACTGACCTGGGCTATGCCTTTACCATTGCTGCCCCCAATGAAGTAGCTGCTGAAACTACCCTGCTTGTGCCCCGGTGGGATATTTTAATGCGCTACAGCGTAAACCGGCACCCCCGCAAGGGCATGGCGTTCCGCAAACGGCTGGCCGGCCATTACCACTGGCTCAGGCAATGGCAGGGCATGCGCCAGCTGCACGGGCACATCAGGGCGGTGCACCACCTGGTGGCCAGGCATATGCCACTGAAAGCCACTGCTACTGCTGAATTCAACTATGGGGCATTACAAAACACCTACCTCATCATTCAGCGTTCAGCCCCGCCCAAAAACTACGAGCGCTCGGCCCTGAACAAAGAGGCTACCGACTATGGTATTGAGCGCCGCTCGCTCAACGGGGTTGAGGCCGCTGTAACGCAACTGGGCCAGGCAGGCATCAAAGCCATGGCCTTTGAGCCAGGCATACATGACATCACGCACCAGATCAACATGTTTTACCATTGTAAGGGCATCATAGGCATTCGGGGGGCCGAGTTTGCCAATATGGTATGGCTGCGGCCGGGCAGCACCTGCATTATGATTGACACCACCCATATTGACGCCCCACCCCCACAGCGCATACTGGCCCAGGCCATGGGTTTACAATACACTGAATTATCAACTAATCAAAAACACACTACCCTGAACGTAAACAGCGTGTTAGACCTGCTAAAGCAATGACCAACAACCCCACCAAAGGAGCCACCAAATTAGCCACCAGAGTAGCCAACACTGTTGCTGACCTTCAAAGCTATTTACAAAGCACCATTGGCGATTCTCAATTTGAGTTAACACCAGTACCCTTTAGCGCGCAAGATGCCTGGCAGCCCACCAATGGCATGCTGAGCCACAAAACAGGCGGCTTTTTTCATGTGATTGGCCTGCAACACACTGATACCGGCCGCCAGCACCTGGCCCTGTACCAGCCGCAAAGTGCATTGACTGGCCTGTTGGTTTGCCGGCAAAACAACCAGTGGTACGTTATGGTGCAGGCCAGAATAGAGCCGGGCAATATAGGCATTGGCCAGTACGGCCCTACCATACAAAGCACCCCGGCCAATTATATGCGCCTGCACGGCGGCAAAGCCACCCCTTACCTTGATTGTTTTATGGGCATTAACCCCCATGCGCAGCCCATTGCTGCCACCACCCATTTTGACCTGGGCAAGCGCTATTACCAAAAAGATAAAACGGTAAGCTACGTAGAAACTACGCACCTGCTGCCCACTGAAGAGAATATGATCTGGACGCCACTGCCCGTGCTGGCACAGGCCCTTGCGCTGGATAATTTTATCAATACCGACCTGCGTACGTTTATTGCTGTGATGGACTGGGACGTGCTTACCCTGAAAAATACCCTGCCCAAACCCGCCAAGCTAAACGCTGCCGTGTTGTACGACAGCCACAAAGGGCTTACCAACTACAGAATTATACCAATTAATGACCTGGTCAACTGGCAGTTTGGCCAAACAGGGGTTGAGGCCACCCAGGGCC
>CAZXTW010000894.1:0-3042 GCA_964643525.1 uncultured Roseivirgaceae bacterium | reverse complement strand
GCTGCTTTAGTCTGCCCAACTCAGCAGCGGCCTGAAGCAGCAAGCCTTCAGCCCGCTGCCAGTGCCCCCCCATTGCATAACACTGGGCCAGAGCAGTAGCCGCGTTGGCCCAGGTGTTTGTCTGGGTGGCAGGTTGCACCTGGCCCAAACACTGTTCTAAGTATTGACAGGCCTTTTTAATATTGCCCAGTTGTTTGTTGGCCAACCCCCCATTGTAATATGCGCTGAGCACTTTTTGGTGTGCACTGGCTGGGGGCTCAGAAAGGAACATATCAAAAAAACGAGCGGCATTTTGGTAATTACCCAGCTGGTAATGCAACAGCCCCAGCCAATAAGTCAAATGGGTGCCACCGGTGGCGTCGCCCCCACCTTTAATGGCCCGTTGCCAGGCCTGCTCATAATTAACCAATGCCATGGCGGTATTGCCACCTTTATAATAGAGGGCGCCACGCAAGGCGTAGGCATCTTGCCAAAGGGGAGAAAGCTGATTGGCGGGCAGGGCAGCCAACAGACTGTCAGTATATAAAAGTGACAGGCTGATATCAGTATCGCGGTACTGCTGTGCTTTGGCCAACAACTCACGCGCAGTGGGTTCGCCAAGTGAGGCTAACCTGGTATGCCCATGCAACGAATAACAAAGTAATAACTGGTTGATGGTCAGGAATACAACGGTTATTCCAGAAACTCTCAAAATTGTATTATAGCTTTATGAACCTTTACGAACGCTCTTGTAATCAAATTCAAAATAAAGAAAAACTCTTGATTTTAAAAAGATTTATTACACCGTGGTAAATCAAACCACTTGACAGGCAAACACTTAGCAAAGCGAAGGATTGAAGCAGCAATTTTTAGAATATAATTGATTTAGAATAGAAAAGGAGCTGCGCCACACGTAGTTTTTTACACAGGGCTAGCCAATTTTTAGCCATTGTTACCAATTTACACCTGCGGCTAACATCTAAAAATAGACACGTCAATTGCCTGGCACCAGGCAATAAATTATACTTTTTCAATAAATCAGCACATACTAAACCCGCCCTTACCTAAATAACCGAACATTCAAACAGTTACTTTAATAATGTGCCATTGATTATTTGGTAACAGGCGCAGGTTTCCATTAACCCACATAATGATTACCTTTGCGCCGCTAAATTCACAGAAATTATGTCAAGCATAAGAAACATTGCAATTATTGCCCACGTTGACCACGGCAAGACAACCCTGGTAGATAAAATAATCTATGCCTGCCAGGTGTTCAGGGCAGATCAAGAGAAAGGCGAGCTGATACTTGACAACAATGAGCTGGAGCGAGAGCGCGGCATTACCATTTTATCTAAAAACGTATCAGTTACTTATAAAGACACCAAGATTAATATTATTGATACACCTGGTCACGCCGATTTTGGTGGTGAAGTAGAGCGTGTGTTGAAAATGGCCGATGGTGTGCTATTGCTGGTAGATGCTTTTGAGGGCCCTATGCCGCAAACACGCTTTGTGCTTGACAAAGCCCTGAAACTGGGCCTTACACCAATTGTGGTAGTTAATAAGGTAGATAAAGAGAACTGCCGGCCCGATGAGGTACATGAGGCTGTGTTTGACCTGATGTTTAACCTTGAGGCCACTGAAGAGCAGCTGGACTTTGTAACCATGTACGGGTCATCAAAGCAAGGCTGGATGGGCCCCGACTGGAATAACCCTACCGACTCTATATTCCCGCTGTTAGATGCCATATTGGAGCACATACCTGAAGCCCCTTATGTTGAAGGCACTCCGCAGATGCGGATTACCTCACTTGATTATTCAAGCTTTGTGGGCCGTATTGCCATTGGAAGGGTGCACCGTGGCACCCTGAATGAAGCTACCAATATGGCCCTTTGTAAAAGAGACGGGTCGGTGCAAAAGGTGCGCATTAAAGAGCTGCATGTGTTTCAAGGCCTGGGCAAGGTAAAGGTGGAGTCAGTGAAAGCAGGTGATATTTGCGCTGTAACCGGGCTGGACAATTTTGAGTTGGGCGATACGCTGGCCGATGCAGAAAACCCTGAACCACTGCCCCGCATTGCCATAGACGAGCCTACTATGAGCATGTTGTTTACTATAAACAACTCGCCCTTTTACGGCAAAGAAGGTAAGTATGTGACTTCACGCCACCTGCGCGACCGGTTAATAAAAGAAACCGAGAAAAACCTGGCCCTGCGCGTGCAGGAAACAGACAGTGAAGATAAGTTTCTGGTTTATGGCCGTGGGGTGCTGCACCTGTCAGTACTGATTGAAACTATGCGCCGAGAAGGGTACGAGCTGCAGGTAGGCCAGCCGCAGGTATTGTTTAAAGAGGTAGACGGCACCCGGATGGAACCCATAGAGCACCTGGTGGTTGATGTGCCCGAAACCTCGTCAGGTAAGGTAATTGAGCTGGTAACCCAGAATAAGGGCGAGCTAAAGGTAATGGAGCCTAAAGGAGAGCTACAGCACCTTGAGTTTGACATACCTGCCCGTGGGCTGATAGGCTTGAGAAATAATGTACTGACCGCCACCAGTGGCGAAGCTGTAATGACGCACCGCTTTGCAAAGTACGAGCCGTTTAAGGGTGAGATTAGCGGCCGCCAGAACGGCTCATTGATATCAATGGAAAATGGCCCAGCCACCGGGTATTCAATAGATAAACTGCAAGACAGAGGCATCTTTTTTGTAGCCCCTGGCGAGGAGTTGTATACCGGCCAGGTAATTGGCGAGCATACCCGTGGCAATGACTTGGTGGTGAATATTCAGAAAGGCAAAAAGCTGACGAATATGCGTGCTGCCGGCAGTGATGATAACACGAAGATTGCCCCTAAGAAGCAGTTTTCATTAGAAGAGGCATTGGAGTATATACAAAAGGATGAATACCTGGAGGTAACACCAGAGAACATTCGTATGCGCAAGATTTACCTTGACGAGCACGAACGCAAGCGCCAGGCGAATAAAGCGCTTGCCAATTAATAGTGAATAATCAGTAGCGTCCTAAACGATAAAAAAAATAGGAGGTCAAATTTGGTATCCCAAATT
>CAZXTW010000893.1:0-3046 GCA_964643525.1 uncultured Roseivirgaceae bacterium | reverse complement strand
ATTGCACGGCCATGCTTTGGCCACCAGGCAGGGTGGGTAAGGCCAGTGTGGCACCCCCAATGGCACCAGCCCCCAGGCAGGCATAAGCCCCTGTGCTGTTGGTGGGCATAGTAGCTGTAGCCGCCAGCACCACCCAGCCAGCATTGTTGAGGTTGTATTGTATGCTGCCTGCCTCAATGGCCGAAAACAGCGACTGGTCATAGCCCTGCCCAATACTTTTCAATACCTCAAGTTCAATATTGTGTGCATCGCCCTGCCCCCTGTTGGTTAAGGTAATGGTTTGTGTGCTGGGCTGGCCCTGGCCAAAGCAGGCCGATAGGGCTTCAGTAGTGGCTATTTTTATATTGGGCCTGGCATAGGTAAGGCTTACATTGGCATAGCTTGGGGTGGTGGTGCGTGTGGCACCCTGGCAACCCCAGGCGGCAGTGATGGCCGATGTTACGGTGGCTTCTGCACAGGCGGCCCCTTCCCATATTTGGGTAATGGTTATTTGCTCATTGCTGTTAAACCAGGCATCGCCATTGCCAATGGTGGCAAAATCATCAGCGCCAAGCAGCAGGCTATCGGTGCCCGGCAGTATCAGGCCCAGGTCAGTGCCCAGCAGGGCCAGGCCGGGCTGGCTTTGCTGACTGGCCAGGGTAAACTGGCTCACAGCCCCATAGCCCGCATTGACTATTGTAATTTGGCGGGTATAGGTTTGGCCCTGTTGCAGGGTGGCCGTGGCAGGGCTCACAGTGGTTATGTTCAGGGCGGCATACAGCAGGTTGTAAGCAGCAGAGGTATGGTTGTAGGTTTGCTGCCCGGCCGTAACTGTAACTTCATTTCTTAAAATGGTGCCTGCCTCAACGGCAGCAACAGCGGCTACCTGGGCCTGGCATTGTATGGTAAAAACCAGGCTATCGCCCGCAGGCAGGTTGTTCAAAGAAAACACCGGCTGTATTGGGTTGGTGGTATTGCCCTCTGTAAGTGCATGGCTGGTGGCTTCTGTTACTGAGCCCGGCACGTAATGGATGCCCTGGGGCAGTTGCACCTGTATGGCCGCTGTGGTAAGGGCACTGCCCGTGTTGTTGTAACAGCTCATGCGGTAGGTTACTGGCTGGCCGCAGGCCACCGGGGCAGCATCAAGGCTGCTGGTTATGTTTACCTGGCCCAGGGCTGGTAAGCTCATGGCCATTAGCAAAATTAAAATGTTCAGGTAGGCATATTTCATGGGTATGGGGTTTACTGCGTACAGCCCAGTGTATTCAAAAAGCTATGCCAGAGTTTAGGATGTGTGGTACAAGCCTGTTAAAGCCCATTTTTAGTTATGGCCCTTTCTCTTTTTGAGAGTATTCTCATTCTGGTGCCTGGTAGTGGCCAGGCAACCCTGCATTTTGTAAACTTTTTATTTAGTTTGGCCTGTAACCGATGGGCGCTTGGGTGCGTCAAAGCAACGTGACAGAAAACGACAGAGATCTGGTATTGGTAGACCGGCTGCTGGCTGGCGACAGCACAGCGTGTGACGAGTTGGTGCACCGCCACCAGCGCTATGTGTTTACTATAGCCCTGCGCGTTTTAAATGATGATGCCGATGCCCAGGAGGTAACGCAAGATGTGTTTATGAAAGCATTCAAGTCGTTGCCCAGCTTTCAGCGTACAGCCAAGTTTACCACCTGGCTGTACCGTATAGCTACGAACCAGGCCATTAGCAAACGCCGCCGCAAGCGCCCTGTAACTACCCAGGTAGAAGATTACCATGCCAGCAGCGGTGAACACGACAGCCTGCAGGCCATGGCCGGAGAAGAGCGACAAGTTTATATTAAACAGGCACTTGCCCAGCTCACGGCCGAGGATGCCTCGCTGATTACACTGTATTATCTGGAAGAAATGACGCTTGCAGAAATTAGCGAGATACTGAAGCAAGATGCCAGCAATTTAAAGGTGCGCCTACACCGCGCACGCAAACGTTTGGCCAACAAGCTGCAAAGCCTACTGGCCACTGAAGTGACCTCATTGTTATGATTACAGTTAGTGAAGAAGCCATTTTTAACCTGCTTGATGGTGCAGCTACACCAGAAGAGGCCCGCCATACAGAAGCAGCCATAGCAAGCAGTGCCGAAAACAAAGCCCTGTATGAAGAGCTGAAGGCCCTGCACCAGGAGCTGCAGCAGCTGCCAGTTGAAGCCCCCCCGGTGGCATTTAGCACGCAATTGGTAGGCAAACTTGAGCACCAGGTGCTGCGCCGTAAGCGAGCCCGCCGCCACTGGCTGCGCAGCCGCCCCATACAGGTAATTTTGATATGCCTGAATATAGTGCTGGCCATAACCATATTTGGCCTGCCCCAGGCTACCAGTACTGAGGTTGCCCGCATTACCCAACAGGTTAATACTGTTACAGACCTACTGAAAGACTGGCCTGCACGGCCATGGGTAGGTATGTCTGTTATAGGTATTGCCCTGTTGCTAATGGCCGACAGGCTATTGTTGCGGCGTTTTAAAGGCGGCAGCTTAAGCAGGTAGGCGCAAGCCTATGGCCTTAAGTAGTTTTTTATAGCCAGGGTGTTTTTTTAGAGGATCCCAAATGGGGCTGATGTGCATAAAGGGTACCCCACCCACATGGTTCCGTACGCACTGGGCCAGGTAGTTCACGGCCTCATCAAGCAGGCCCAGGCCAGTATAAATTACCGCAAAGTCAAATAAAGAGGGCCCCTGCCCATCAAGACTTTGTTCGGCATCATCTTTCATTTTATCGAGGTACGTCATGGCCATTACCCGATCGCCCTTTAAAGCGTAGGCATAGCCCAGCTGGGTATAAGGCCTGGTGATGTAGGTGGTTTCTTCGCCCAGGTGGTGAAAAATGCGCAATGCCGTATCTACATCGCCCTTAAACATATAAGCCCACCCCTTAAACTCAAGGGCTACCCTGAATGAGGGGTCAATGGCCAGCGTTTTGTCGTACTGAGCAATGGCCCTGTCAAAATCGCGGGCAAAGTAAAACGTATCACCCAAGGCCCGGTTATAGGTCATTGAAAGCGGGTTGGCTTTCAGGGCCACCTCCATTTCAAATA
>CAZXTW010000892.1:0-3051 GCA_964643525.1 uncultured Roseivirgaceae bacterium | reverse complement strand
TAAGGTTGGTATGCGCCCGGTAATAGTAAGTTAACTATACGTTTAAGCACAAATTTTTTAGTGATTCTCCTTTTACTACCCACGCATTGGCCACTGGCCTTTGTGTGGGTTTTTTTGCAATCAGGCCTGTTGCAAATACGGGAAGAGCAGCGCCTTGTATTGCATGGCAAACAAAATAAGGGCATTGTTTTCATGCAGGCTCAGCTTTTGGCATATATTATGCCGGTGCCGCCGCACTGTAGCCGGGCTTGACTCCCTGATGCGACTAATCTCTTTTGTTTTGTACCCTTCAGAAATTAAAGCCATAATATGCAACTCGGTACAGGTAAACCTGCTTAAGTCGGGAAGGGCTTCCTCTTGTTCTTCTTCCTCTACTTTTGTGCCGTTCATGTTCCTCACAGAAACAGTCATCTCTCCTGCTTTTGCATGCACAGCATGGGCCGATAAAAAATGGGGGCTAAAATACGTACCGCCAGCCAGCACGGTGTCTATACACCGGCCAATCTCTTCTGGCGAGGTTTGCTTGCTTACAATAGCCTTGATTCCCTTCTTAATGGCAGCAAAAACCTGCTCGCCGCTTAGCTGTTCAGTCAAAACAATCACGTTTGCCTCACAATCATAGGCAAACACCTGGTCTATCAGCTCAATACCTTTGCCATTATTTAAGTCAACATCCAGTATTATCAGGCCTGGTGCGCGCGTAGCCAGCAGGTACCTGGTTTCAACCAGGTTTTTTGCCTGTACTACAGGAACCATACCCAGGCCATTTTCAATGACCCGAGCAATACCCAGCATCATAATAGGCTGCTCGCCTATGATGAGCACCTCGCAGGGCGATTCAATATGTAATTGCGTTTGGTAATTGATCATAATAACCAAATGTAAAAGCTCATAACATAAAGTGAAACACAAAGGGGGTATGTTATTTATAGATGGCCATGATCTGTTTTTTGTATCCTGCCTCCGCTCTGGTAATTCAGGCGTTGGCCAGGCATAAAAGTAAGGAGAAGCTTGCCCAATGAATTGAATTATTTATTGAGTAGCGTACTATACAATAAGTGTGCTTTGCTGGGGTAGCGGCATGTTATGCTACTGTTTTGTCATTAAAATAAGCTTTTTAAGGCCTTTGCCTCTTAATACTTGTAGGTTGTACAGCATGCTTAAGCCATGCCGTATTATTGTATAAAAGCAGTAAGCCCTTTGGTATGGGTAAGGAGGGGGCTATTGGCAATCACTTTTGCAGATGGTGGCATTCGTTTTTTTGTGTTGCCAAATCATTCAGGTATTCTGTTACTTCAAGCTGTAAAAATATTTACGACCAGGCACGGCAATGGCACCACTGCACCTGCATGGCTTACAGGTAAGCAACAGGCAAATGCAATGGTTCACAGCCAAAGCCCTACTGGTTTCACCCAATACCATGACGAACATGATTGGCCGGCAAAAGACGAACTTCTCCCTTTCTTTGTTGCTCTTTTTCTTCTTATTGGGCGGCAAACTGGTTGCACAAAGTGCAGACACCGTCAACTTATCCCAATTTATTGTAGACAATGACCCCGACATCGGGTCTATTTCTGATTTCAACACGCTGAACGATTTAGAAGTGGCTGGCCTCAATGACCAGGGCTGGGTGTTTGGGGCCTACCGGCTACCCTCTGGCAGTATGAAGATTTTTGTCATCATTACTGATTCACTTTACAGGCCAGACACATTAATTACTGAGCAGTTTTCTGAAGTATTTCCGGTGGGCATGAGCGGCAACAGAATAGCCTACAACCGCCAGTATGGGCCAGAGCTTACTGGTTTTGTGCGTGAGGTGAATGACACTACGCACACCCTGGAGCCAGAAAGCCTGGGCGGCCGCTATGTAGACAGGACACTGGTTACTGGTGTTGCAGGCAGGTACACCTCGTCTAACTCATTTATGTATCCTGACCGGGCCGATTACCACACACTGGGTGGTTTTGCACCTGGCCTTGAAATATTTGTGGTGCCGTTTTTAGGCCCGGTAGTCAGGGGCGGTTACCACAAACCAGAGGTGTACCGTAGGGGGTTTGTAAAAAACCTTGACCTGGGCGGCTCGTCCCAATCTGCCTTTCCTAATGCCATCATCTTTAACCGCAACTCAGAACTGAACGACGTAGCGGCCGATGGTACTGCGGTGGGTGCCTCGCAGGGGCGTAAAGGGGGTGATATGGAGGTTACTTACCCGGCCCTGTACAGTTATGACCCCTCTGCCAACAGGTACATGACAGGCTACCTGCTTAATGGTGAGTCTGGCTATGCCACACTCATCAACGGTTTAGATGAGGTGGCGGGTATTTACCAGCCCCCGGGCAGCCCTTATGAACAGGCGTTTTTTATTGGGGCTGGTTGCCGCGATGAAATTACTGACGATTACATTTTTGATGTAGTAAAGCCAGATGTGTTTGTAACTACGGCCGACCTGAACAACAACGCCACCCTGATAGGTACCTTTCTAGAAACACCAGCATCTGGCGGTACTGAAAACAGAGCGTACGTGTACCAGCACTGCGACTGTGGTGAGGGAGACTTTTTTAACTTAAGTGATTTGTTTGAGGCAGAGTACCCTGAATTGAAATGGACCTTGCGGGTTGGCAGCGCCATAAACAACAGGGGGTATGCCGCTGGCACTGGGTTAGACAGCCTGGGCAACTTTTTTATGTACCGGGTTAAAATACCCAACTGTGCCTTTTGCAATATTGATAAAAAGCTAAGCTGGCTCATTACCAAACCTTATGACATGGCAGGCGAGGTATTTGGCAGCATTGACTATGCTGATACCATTGAGATTACCAACCTTGACAACCCCACCTGGGGGCCTGAGTTGTACACGGGCACTGAACTTGATTCACTCATACTCGCAGCAGATTACTACTTTGCTACGGCAGATAAGTACAATATCAGAATTGTGTTTGATTGTGGCAACGTAACCAAAACCCGGCACATAGAGGCAAACGTGATTAACCCCATTATACCACGCGCCACACCAGACCAGTTTGATTACTACCAGCACCATGGGGCAATAAG
>CAZXTW010000891.1:0-3058 GCA_964643525.1 uncultured Roseivirgaceae bacterium | reverse complement strand
CCATCGGCGCTACTTTTGATATTGTTGGCTTTGCAGGTACAGTTATAGGGGCATTCTCAATACTAATTGGTGTAATTGGTATAGCTAACATCATGTTTGTATCAGTCAGAGAGCGTACCAACATCATTGGCATCCAAAAATCATTGGGAGCAAAGAATTATTTTATACTCTATCAGTTTCTGTTCGAGTCAATTTTTCTAAGCTGCTTGGGCGGCTCGGTAGGTATATTGATGGTTTACTTGCTTTCATTCGCCTCTCTTGGCACACTAGAAATTGAACTTACAATAAAAAATGTAGCCATTGGCACCTCTATATCTATCGTGACTGGTATTGCAGCAGGTATTATTCCTGCATATATGGCCTCACGGCTAGACCCCGTTGAAGCAATCAGGGCCAAATAGCATTGCTAATTGGCCCTGATGAAAACTTATCGTCATAGGGTGTAAATCATGATGCCTCTTCTGTTTCAGGCTCACTCTCTCCGTTAATAGCGCTCCGTATCTTTCCTTCAACTTCTTCCATTAGCTCGGGGTTGTCAAGCAACAAATTCTTTACTGAGTCACGGCCCTGGCCTAAACGCTCACTACCATAAGAAAACCATGAGCCAGATTTTTTAATAATATCCAACTCCACACCAATATCAATCAATTCACCTACTTTACTTATTCCTGCGCCATACATAATATCAAACTCAACTACCTTAAAAGGAGGCGCCACTTTATTTTTGACTACCTTCACCCGTGTTCTATTGCCTAATATCTTATCAGCACCTTCTTTTATTTGGCCTATCCGTCTTATATCCAGTCTAACAGATGCATAAAACTTAAGTGCATTCCCACCAGTAGTGGTTTCAGGGTTGCCAAACATCACACCTATTTTTTCTCGCAACTGGTTAATAAAAATACAGGCACATCCTGTTTTACTAATAGTACCAGTTAACTTTCGAAGTGCCTGTGACATAAGCCTTGCCTGAAGGCCCATCTTACTCTCGCCCATTTCTCCTTCAAGCTCACCTTTAGGAACAAGAGCAGCCACTGAGTCAATTACAATGATATCTATAGCACCAGACCTGATCAAATGCTCTGCAATTTCAAGCGCCTGCTCGCCATTATCTGGCTGCGAAATCAATAAGTTCTCGGTATCAATACCCAGCTTCTCAGCATAAGACTTATCAAAGGCGTGTTCAGCATCTACAATAGCAGCCAAGCCACCTTTTTTTTGTGCCTCTGCAATACAATGCATGGCCAGTGTTGTCTTACCTGACGATTCAGGCCCAAAAACTTCAATTACTCTGCCTCTTGGTATTCCGCCAATACCTAAAGCAATATCAAGGCCTAAAGAACCTGTTGATATCTCCGGGATATCTTGTACACGTTCATCACTAAGCTTCATTACAGTGCCTTTACCGTAAGTTTTTTCAAGCTTAGAAATGGTTAATTGTAAGGCTTTTAACTTTTCTGATTGTTCGCTCATTTTGCCTTTTGTAGCCTGTTTGTAAATGAAAAATAATCACACAATAATTGAAATGATTACGCAAGGTAAAGCTTTTGCGTTGAAAATCGAAGCGGCCATAACACTGCTGTGCAGGCCCAAAAACCTGTATTACGCTGTTTTATTTCTTTAGGTGTGCGTTTTGCAGGCATGCAACTTATTTTGCAAAAAAATACACCAATGAAGCACGCCGCGCTACTCTTCGGTCTACTTTGCCTGTGTACCCAGTCATGGGCTCAGTTGAATAACCGCATATTTGATTATTCCTTCCACACAGACTCAACAAAACAGAAGCAGCTCTACCTATCATTCCAGTCACTGGCTTTCAACAAAAACAATGAGTATTTCAATAAAATTGCTGATGGGTATACCTTGTTTGGTTACCAATGGATGCCCACCTTAAGTTATTACCCCCACCCCAATGTGCGTATCGATGCAGGCATTTATCTACAACAAGACTTTGGAAACTCAGCCTTCACAACTGTGGCACCGGTGTTTACTGTAAAGGTAAAACGCGATAAACTAAACATACTTTTCGGTACCCTTGAAGGCAGCACAAATCACAGGTTAATTGAACCGATCTATGATTTTGAAAGGCTACTCATTAACAGGCTTGAGCAGGGCATACAAGCCAACCTGCAAACAAACAGACTTTTTTTAGATGCCTGGGTTAACTGGGAAAATATGATTTACCCTGGTGATTCTGCCCAGGAAGAAGTGACCGGAGGCCTAAGTACCAGCTACCTGTTAAGCGAAAATGAAAAGTACAGGGTTGAGCTGCCATTTCAGCTATTCTTATATCATATAGGTGGCCAAATTGACGTATTAGACGCCCCCATACGCACCCTTGCTAACATGGCTCTAGGGCTAAACATAGCTCGTAAAATGCCTGAAACAAGCAAACTCAAAAACATTTCTTTACAAGCATATGCCACTTCTTTTCAAGAGTTTTCAAATGCCCAGATACCTTTCGATCAGGGTAGCGCAGCCTACATTAACATCAACTTTGCATGGCATAGCCTTGATGTCATGGGAAGCTACTGGCGAGGCAACAACTTCATTTCTGCAAGGGGGGGCAACCTGTATCAATCCATCTCTACCACTGTGAATACTCCAGAAGTCATTGAGCAAGTACGCGAACTTTTAATTTTACGCATTATGCATCGATGGCATGTATTTGATCACCTCACCATTATGAGCAGGTTTGAACCCCACTATGACTTTCAAAACAGTAAATTTGAATTCTCGCATGGCATGTACATTGTCTATAATACCGACTTTAAACTTGGACTACTCAATAGAAAAAATTAACCTTTCGTGTAACCTTAGCACATGCATGGCATCTTCACTCAGTAGCTATAACTTGAATTCATTATTTTTGAATATGATTACAAAAATGCTTTAGCCGCCAATTGACATAGCTTTTAAAGCATTCTGGCAAAGTTATTGACTATCAATTACTCTAATACACTTGTTGCAACATACAACCGCTTAATACGTTTACCGATTACAAAACAGTGAGGCTATGAAAGTAAAAAGAGATATACACCTATTATTATTGCTCATT
>CAZXTW010000890.1:0-3059 GCA_964643525.1 uncultured Roseivirgaceae bacterium | reverse complement strand
TTCGTCTGAGAACTGGTTGGCACGGTCTTGAGCGGTTCGAGTGACATTGGGCTGTGTACTTACCCAATACCGATTGCCATCGACATAGAGGTAAGTCGCCTGGTCGGTCAGACGGCGTAGCGCATCACCAAAGGTTGCAACGCTCTCTCCAGGTTGGACGCAGCCAAGCTTAATACGGCGATCTTCGATGCCTCGGTTGGCACCTTTCAGAGTAGGAGCTGAGCCAAGATAAATTGTTCGGGTGGCACGACGACAGGCCGAGTAACGGCCAAGATTAGGGTTTTGATTATCGATCGCCCCTGGCAGTGAATTCGGCCCATCGACATCTCGCTCCAGGATAGGAATCCAGTTATCTTCTAAGTAGCGAGTGAACTCTGACTGCACCTGAGAATCATCCATGGCAATGTTTCCCGGCATAATCAGCAAGTTTTTGTCCCCACGCTCCCAAAGGGTATGGATAACCTTGGCCATTAAACGCAGGACGCCGCGTGTCCGTTGAAATTTATCGAGGCTGGACCAGTCTGAGTAGAGGCGATCAAACAATTCAGGGTGAATGGGATAGGCATCCCGCATCCGCCGCTCATAGCTGCTCTCTCGGCATTCAGAGGGAAACTCTTGAGACTGATGGCGGTACATATCCGCAAAAGCTTTGATCACCGCATCTCTGGCCACGAATGACTCACGGTCTGTCGTGGTCTGAAACAGTCGTCGCCGGACAATCTCGAAGCTTTCTTCGGCACTGGCAGGACGCCAAGGAGACTCTACTCGACCGATCGCATTTTTCAGTCGATCCAGGGCTTCTTTTCCGCGATCGCCCCCAATCTCAATATCTGAAGCCGGAATACTCACCACCAGCAACGTATTTTTGGCGTTTTTAGCAGACTCGCTCAGGGTTTGCGCAAAGGTGAAATGGGTATCGAAGTCTCCGGCAGGTAGATCCTTCTGATCGTGAAGTTGGCGGGCATAGGCCACCCACTCATCAATCAGAATCAAGCAGGGAGAATACCGATCAAAGAGGTCTTTGAGCAAATCACCAGGGTTGGTAGCCGTTTCGTCTGCTGCTCGCATGAGCTCGTAGCCTTCTCGGCCACCCAGTTGGTAGGCGAGCTCGCCCCAAATCGTGCGAATCGTGGTGCCGTCTTTTTTGTGGTGTGTTTGCCCCGGCGAAATCTTGTTGCCAACCAAGACCGCAACATTCACAGTTTGAGGGGGTTGATTAACTCCGGTGTCTTGAAAGATTGGCTCCATACCGGGGAGATCAGGCGCGGAAACTCCCATACACAAGTGATAGAGCGCCAGCATTGCGTGGGTTTTACCCCCACCAAAGTTGGTTTGCAGCTCAATTACTGGATCGCCCCCCTGACCACTGAGACGCAGAAGCGCATTACTCAGCAGATGTCGTAAGCCCTCCGTCAGATAGGTTCGTTGGTAAAACTCGGTGGGATCCCGATATTCATCCGACCCTCGGTCTAAGAAGACTTCCCACAAGTCAGCGGCGAATTCCGCTTGTTGATATTGACCCGAGGCCACATCGGGGTGGGGAGTGGCAATCTCTCGCCAGGGTTTCAGACTGCCTGAGGGCTGTCCTTCCGTGGGTGTGGCCGTGGCCCGGCGGCTGGCTTTGCGAGCCTGCTCCTCAAACCGGACTCTGAGGAGTTCATATTTTTGTTTATCGGCCTCCTCACCCTCGGGGGCGGATACTGCCGATAGCAACCGTGAAATACTGTCTAGAGCGCGATAGGCATCGTCTGTGGTAGTCGTGGTGGCATGAGCCCAAGTGTTACGGATGACTCTCAGTTCACTGACTAGACTCCGTTCAGCATGACCGAGAGGCTTTTTGAAGACAGTGTTCCACTGATTCCACATCAGCTTGAGTTGGGCCGCGATGTCTTCTCGCAAAATTTCCTGTACGGTGCGGCGCAGAGTGCGGTCCTCATCCACATCCGGTGTCGCCGCCACAACCCAGCGATCGCCATACTGAGCCTTCATTTCCCGCTCAATAAAGGGATAGAGGCCTTGACTGAGTAGTCTAAGGGCGCGACCGACTCGTTCGTGATTGCTGAGGGCCATAAGAAATCTGCTATTGCGGCGCTGAAGCTTTTCTATTTAGGGTGTGCCAGAGCGATGGATATGGAACTCATTTCTGGCAAAGCTTTATTCTTGTTTCATTCTTCCCAGAAATATTTCTAAATCTGTGAGTATTTCGGGACTTTTTCAATCATTCTAGGAAATCTAGGCTACGAAACATACCCGACACAGCAGGTGGCTAGAACGGCAAACGAGTAAAGCCCATTTGCGAGAAGTGATGGTCGAAGGTGAAGACCTCAGTCAGTCGATGTTGCTTCATCACAACGTATGAGGTGCAGTCGGTAAAAGACCACTGTTTGTCAGTGTTGAACCGCTCGAAAATATCCCAAGCATCTTGAGCGATCGCCTCTGACACCCAAACGATACGCAACAATCGCTTTGCCATGAGGACATCGAGCTTGGTTTTGAAGGAAACCGCTTTAGGATATCCGGCATTGAGCAGCAGCAGGGTGTGTAATTCATCCAGAACGTAATTGGTGGAAACCAAAATGCGCCCCTGCATCTGTTGGTTGAACGAGACTGCCCTGGCGTAGTTATCATCATTTTTGTCAGCGAGGGCGGCAAAGGCACTGGTATCGACAAATAACCGACTCATGCGTTTTGGGAGTACAGGTAGCGATCGTGGTGGATCGAGGGATTCTCCAATTGACCAGAGACCGCATCGTCACCCAACGATTGCCAAATAGCCCAGGCTTCCTCATCGATCGCTTCTTCAGAGTTGGTAGATTCAGGCCTATCAGAAGCTTCCGGCTCTAACTGCTCAGCTCCCGCTGGGGCAGGCTGCAGCAACAGTTGATTCAGGCTTTCAATGAGCAATTGCTGCTCAGCTCTGGGGAGCGATCGCACGACCTGAATGATGGAGTTGACCAATTGGGTATTCATGGCGAGTCCCTTGAGAAAGCCTTACTTTTTAGTTTAAACAGTCAATCGACGCTCATTGGTCTGAGCCTGGAAATTAGATATTTTTGGGG
>CAZXTW010000889.1:0-3066 GCA_964643525.1 uncultured Roseivirgaceae bacterium | reverse complement strand
GCTTAAAGGCGGTAACTTTTTTGTACGTTACTCTAACACGCAGGAAGATACTGGCGACACCTACGGCCTAAACACCCTTGGTGCAATTATGAATGAAGTATTATTGCCCTCTGGAGACTGGTTTGGCAGGTATATTCAGGCATTTACAGGTGGGGCACAAGGTGTAACAGCCAACGACCACGGTGCTGCCCGTGTATTTGCTGATGCTCCCTTTGCTGGTGTTGAGCCCGGAACACCCGGTTTTGACATTCCTGCAAGTCAAATCATTGCTACTGACCTTGCATTGGGTGGGGCACGTTTGAATGAAACCACTAGCGCCTTTAATTTTGAAGGCCAGTACAATTTTGAGCGGCAAATTGACTGGGCCGATGTAATTGTGGGTGCAACATTCCGTCAGTACAACCCAGAGTCACGCGGTACCATCTTTGCCCTTGATGACGATGGCAACGAGTTTTCATTTACTGAATGGGGTGGCTTTTTGCAGGTAAGCAAAAAGATTCTGAACGATAACCTGGCCTTAACAGGGTCGGCACGTTACGACAAAAACGAAAACTTTGATGGCCGCTTTACCCCCAGGTTCTCTGCCGTTTGGACACTACTGAACGACCACAACATCAGGTTCTCATACCAGACTGGTTTCCGTATGCCAACCACGCAGTCGCAGTACATTGACTTCTCTCCAATACCTAACTTCAGGTTAGTGGGTGGTTTGCCATTCTTACAGGATCGCTACCAGTTAAACACCAACCAGCTGTATTCGGCTGAGGCTTACGCTACCGTTTACCAACCTACACTTGAAAGTACTGGTGACCCCGTGGCTGCTTTTAATGCGCTTGACGCTGTTGGTCGTTTTGATTTGCCAGACTTTGAGCTGGAAACTAACAGCACCTGGGAAGTTGGCTACAGAAGCTTAATTGATAACAAGCTTTTGATTGATGCCTACTACTACCGCAGTACCATTGAAAACTTCTCTACCATTGTAGATCTGGTACAGGCTGGTACAGCGGGTGACGTAACCACATTAGCACCAGACCAAATTCAGCGCTACCAAATGGCCATTGCCTCACCCATTTCAATTGAGTCTGAAGGTTTTGCCATTGGCCTGAACTATACCTTTTCTGGTGGGTATAACTTGGGTGCCAACTACAGCAACAACTCATTAACCAATGCTGATGAGCTGGGGGCTGACTTACGGATTGGCTTTAACACGCCAGGCAACAAATACAACCTGACGTTTGAAAACCGCAACGTAATTAACAACCTTGGTTTCCGTGCAGCCTGGAGGTGGCAGGATGACTTCCTGTGGCAAGGGCCATTCTCTGTTGGTCCGGTGCCTGCCTTTAACACAATGGACTTACAGGTTAGCTACAAGTTGAAAGACTGGAAAACCATTGTTAAACTGGGTGGTTCAAACATTTTCAACAACAGGTACATCAACTCAAGGGCCAACCCAACCATTGGCGCTGTGTATTACCTGTCAATCACTTATGATTCATTCTTAAACTAATAGGCTACTGCCTAATAGTTTAATTGCCATACCAAAGCCACCCCGCATGCGGGGTGGCTTTTTTTATATAATAGGGGCAGGGTAGGGTAGGAGAGGTAGGCCATGTTTATGCGGGCATTAGCGTTGCCTGTATGAGTAGCTATATTGAGCGTGGTGTTATTAAGGCACACGCTGTGTGCCTATAACAAAAACCCAAAGCCAAAAAAATGAGCTATACCGCTGCGCAGCATAGCTCATTAAAACAACAATCATGAACTGAATAATATCTGTAGCTTAAGGTCTAAATTAATGTCGGTGGTTTACTAACCTGCAATGGCTTATGTCAATTGCCATTAACCGTTGTCATCTCCTTCGTCATATTCATCATCCCACTCATCTTCCCACTCATCACTAAGGTCAACGGTATAGGTTTCGCCATTTTCGGTTACGGTCACAATATTGTCACAATCACCCTGGCCATAGTTAATAATAAATAGGCCATTAGGCTCATTGTTACCCTCATTGTACTCTATTTGCTCTTCGCCACTTACATATACAAAAACATTATCAGGGCAGGCATATGAGTAAAATAGAGGGATATTAACTGAGGTGCTGAAATACTCTCCAGTATTGAGTGTATAGGTAAAGTCGGCTCTTTCAGTGGTAGCACCTGTTGGGTCAAACTTTTCGGCCCCGCTGCCTATAACCGTCACCTCTTCTACTACGCCATCTTCTTCAATATAAGTAAGTACTATATCCTCACTCCATTCAAACGTACCGTTATAATCGGTGCTGTCGTTTTCGTTGTCTTCCCAGGTGCCGCTGTAGGTTTCTGTGCCATTCATGGTCCAGTCTTCACCACCAAAGTTTTCATAAGTAATGGTTACAAAGTAAGTGTTATTGGTTTCTGAGAAGGTTTCAGTCATTTTACCTCTCATAAAGTAGCCGTAATCTTCACAGCCCTCGCCATAATCTACCGTGTAGGTATAAGAGCCGTCTTCATTGTCAACAAACGTTTCGGTAGCACATGATTCACCGCACCAGGGGTCGTCGTCATGTTCGTCATCCCACCAGGGGTCTTCAACATCAGTGCTGTCATTTTCATCACCAGGGTCACCAACGCCGGTTGTGTCGCCATCATGAGTAGTCATAATACCGCTGGTGGCATTAGCCATGCGTAATGTGGCAATTCTGCTGTTTAATGTTGTGGCAGCCATTCTCAGGCTTGAGCCACTACGGCCATTGGCAATGCCGGCGTTGGCTGCCGCGGCAGAGGGCATGCCAAAACCAAGTGCTTGAATGCTCTGTAATTTTTCTTGTACAATGAGCAGTTCTTTGGGTGAAATAGATGAAGAACTGGGTGCGGTAGGGTCTGGAACCACAGGCCCCTGTTCTTCGTTACAAGAACTAAGAATGATTACTAATCCAGCAATCAGAATTAAAAATTTGTTTTTCATAGTTCTAATTGTTTAATTTAAGTGAACAATTGATTTAAATTGATGTGGAACTGAAAGGGTGATTATTTTATGATCACCTTTTTATTTTTAATTTCATAGTCAAATCCAAACGGTCCTGATACC
>CAZXTW010000888.1:0-3068 GCA_964643525.1 uncultured Roseivirgaceae bacterium | reverse complement strand
TGGCCCGCTTACGTTTACCAGCACGACTACACTAAAGGCCATTGCGGTAGATAGCGACGGCAACACCAGCCAGGTGTTAACAGAGCAATATGCCATTGGTACGCTTGATGCCTTTACGGTACATTTTAAAAAGCCTTCTACCTGGAATGTGCCCTACATTTATATTTATGATAAAAATGCCAACACTGCCATACCAGGTGCCCCCGCGTGGCCAGGTGCTGCCATGAGCAGGCAAGGCAATACTGATTGGTATGAGTATACCATTGATGAGAATGTAGAGGTAGGCATTGTGTTTAACAACAATGGTGGCGCGCAAACTGACGACCTGTTCAGGATTAGCGAAGGCTGGTATGAGGGCACCACGTGGTTTGATGACTGCCCTGGCGACTGCCCTTCTGCCCCGGCCGCCCCTGAGCTGTCTGTTTCGCCTGCCGGCGGCACGTATATGAATGCTGTTTCGGTTACCCTTTCGGCCACCAATAATGGAGTTATTTATTATACTACTGATGGCAGCACACCTACCGCGGCCAGCACGCCATATACCGGCCCAATCAATATTAGCAGCAGCACTATGTTAAAGGCCATTGCCATTAACAGCACCGGCAGTTCAGCCATTATTGATGAAAACTATGTGATTGACATCCCCTCTAACGCCTACAAGGTATACTACAAAAAGCCTTCGTCATGGGGCACGGCGTATATTTACCTGTACGATAAAAACGCCAACGCCCCCATTGCGGGCTTCCCTGGCTGGCCCGGTGCCCCCATGACTGCCGTTGATGGCGGCCCCTGGTATGAGTATACCATTGACCAATCAGTTGAGGTAGGCATTGTGTTTAATGACAATGGCGGTGCCCAAACGGCCGATCTTTTCCGCACTACCGAAGGGTGGTACGATGGCAGCTGGAGCAGCAGCTGCCCTGGCGATTGCCCCGGTGCACCCACACAAACCGGCCTTACGGTGCACTTTCAGCGCCCTGCCGGCTGGAGCGGCACCCCCCGTGTATACTACTGGGCCACCACGCCAACTACCGCCCCTGTGGCATGGCCAGGCGTAGCCATGACCAACGAGGGTAACGGCTGGTACAGCTACACCCTGCCCAATGTAAGCTGCGCCAACTTTGTGTTTAACAACAACAGCGCCCCACAAACAGGTGATTTTACCAACATTTGCAGTGAAACGTATTTTAATGTAAACGGCCCCACAGCTGCACCTACCAGAAGGGCCCTGATAGAGGTAAGCAATGCCAGCCTTACCGAGCGTTTTAGTGCCTACCCCAACCCCTTTACTGACCAGATTACGGTAAGCTATACTGGCCAGGCACAAAATGGCCTGTTGCGGGTAGTAAATATGCAGGGGCAGGTCATGATTGAGCAGCAACAGCAGCTTAGCGCCACCATGCAGTTAGAAGCAGGCCACCTGCCCAGGGGGGTGTACATTGTGCAGCTCAGCACCAACAGCGGTACACAGCAAATGCGCATGATTAAAAACCGCTAAGACTTGTAGTGATTTAATTTAGGAATAGATCTAAAAACCAGGCAAAAAGCCGGGGCCGTTGGTCCCGGCTTTTTTTTGATTGGACCGCCGGCTGTGCCTTTGGCATTTATTTTGTGGCAATGTTGGCCAACTGCACTTAACTTAATGGTATGAAACACACAGTACTGCTCTTAACAGCCAGCCTGCTGCTTGCCACCAGCCTGTTTGGCCAAAAACACAATTATGACCGTGTATTGCCGGGCCATGAGCTCACGGCCGATCTTGATTTTTTATGGCAAAACCTACAAACTACCCACGCCAGCGCCTTTACTTATATTAGCCAGAACCAGTTAAAAGCCCAGTTTGACGCCGCCAGGCAACGTTTGGCCAATGGCGCCACCTACCCTGAGTTTTTTCTTGAGGTAACTGCACTGATGGCCCAAATCAATGATACCCACAGCCGGGTAGATGTGGCCAACCTGAAAAACATGGCCAAAAAAACCAAAAAGCTAACCCTTGATGTAAAGGTGCGCATTATTGGTGAGGCCATTTACTTAACCAAAACCACCAGCAGCAACATACCAGAAGGCAGCCAGCTACTGGCTGTTAATGACGTGCCTTCAGCCAAAATACTGTCCGTTTTGCGTCCGTTATCGGTCAGTGAGGGCAACAGCAACACCATTGGCAACCGCATGCTGTCAGAAAGTTTTACGGCCTACCTTACCCTGGCTGCCCCTATAGAAGCCAACAACCAACTGCTCATTACACGCTTTGGCCAAAGCAAGTTTGAAACCGTAAACTACCCAGGCACACCCTACAATAAGCTTACCCTGCCAGAAAAGGTCAAGAAAAAGTATAAGTACTACGAAGAAAAGTTTACCTTCAAGGCCGTGAACGACAGCACTGCTATGCTGCGCATACCTACTTTTAGCACGGTTAAATCTAAGTTTTACTACCCCTTTATTAGAAAAAGCTTTAAGCAGCTGGCAGAAGACAGCACCAAGGTGCTGATACTTGACCTGCGCGGCAACACGGGCGGCAGCCTGAGCAAAGCCATGTATTTGTACAGGCACCTGGGTAATCATGACGAAAAGCGCTACGTAGCCAATGTGGTGCTAAGGCAAAGTGAGCTAAGCTGGAAAAAGAGCCGGGGCGGCTGGCTGGCCCGTTTTTTAACCAAAAAGCGCCACCCTACTGATACCGGCTCAAGGGGGCTGAGCCATATTATGGTACGCACCCCTGTGGGGCAAACAGATACGGCCTGGTTTAAGGTGATGGAGCCCGACAGCAACCGCCACACTTTTACGGGCCAGTTGTATGCCTTTTCTGACGGGCTCAGTGCTTCAGCCTCTGCCCTGACGCTGGCAGGCATTAAACGCCACGGCCTGGGCACCCTGGTGGGCGAAGCCTGCGCAGCCACTACCACCGGCTGCTGGGGGCAGTCACGGTACCTGAAGCTGCCCAATACCAAAACCAATGTAAAAATTGCCCTGCTGCGCATGAATACTACCAATGACTTTACGCCCGACCCCACTGCCGTAACACCCCACCATGAGGTGCCTTATACCATTGAAGGGCTGGTGAATGAGCA
>CAZXTW010000887.1:0-3069 GCA_964643525.1 uncultured Roseivirgaceae bacterium | reverse complement strand
AGGCTAGTATAAACATACCTAAAAATGATATAGGTATGCCCATGGCTACCCAAAAGGCCAGCCTGATGCGTAGAAACAGCGCCAGAAGAACAAATACCAGTAGTGAGCCCTTCCAGCCGTTATCAACCAGCAGGTCAATACGCTCAACCAGGTTGTCAGTACCGTCTGCAATCAACACGGCCTGTACCACGGTGTTTTGCTGGTTGTAGGTTTCAAGGTACTGGCGTACTGATGCTGCGGCGTCTAATATATTCTCTTCATCAAGGCTGTTCACTGTTAATAAAACGGCCTGCTGCCCATTGTAATAGGCTTTGTTGGTGCTTTCAGACCAATCGTCAACAATATTAGCTACCTCGTGCAGGCGTACTACATTCCCATTGGGTAAGGTTTTTACAGGCAGGTCTTTCATTTGCCGGGCATTGTACTGGCGCAGGTCGGCCCGAATAATTACCTCGTTTTCACCCTTAATAGTGCCACCCGTGAGCTGTATATTTTCACCGCGGATGGCCTGGGCAATGTCTTCAAAGGTAATATTGTAGGTGCGCAGCTTAGGCTCTTGCAGGGCCACTTCGATTTCCTGTTCAGTATACCCCTGTATTGATATTTTAGATACGTTGGGTAAGGCGCGAAGCCCATCTTCAAGCGCTTCGGCACTTTCTTTTAAGGTGGCCAGGGGTACATTGCCTACCACCCCAATTTTGGCAGTAAAGTTTACGTTTTCTCTGATGTACACCACCAGCCGCTCCATATCTTCAGGGAAGTTGCTAATCTGGTCAATGGCATTCTTTACGTCCTGCAAAATCAGGTCGGCATTTTGCCCGGTTTGCAGTTCAACCTGTATGTTGGCTGTGTTTTCTGTACTGGTGCTGGTAACGCGGTCAATACCACTGACTGACTTAAGGTTTTCTTCAATCTTGAGTACAATACCTTCTTCTACCTCACGGGGCGAGGCGCCTGGGTACACGGCATCAACCACAATGAAGTTTTCTGCCTGCTTAGGGAAAAACGACGAGTTCATTCTAGAGGCCATAAGCACCCCTAGAATGGCCACCAGGAATATACCCAGGTTTACCAGCAACTCGTTTTTAATGAAAAACTGTATAACGCGCTTCATGATGCCTCTACTTCAATTACCTCGCTGCCTTCAAAGGCGCTGTTTTTCTTGTCAATGATGAGTTTATCACCATCTTTCAGCCCTGTTACAATGGCTTCAGTAGCATTTTGGCTTTTTACTTCAATGGTGTGTTTTACTGCCTTGCCAGCCTGCACAGTATACACATGCGTGCCGTCTATTAATGCCTGCACTGGTATTTGCGCGGCGTTGTTGTATGTGAGGGCGGCTTTTTGGCCTTCTAAGTAAAGGCCACTTTTTAGCTGGGGACTGTTCAACCTGTAGAATACGGTTACCAACTGGGTGGTGGGGTCTACCACCTTATTAATACGTATTAGGGTGCCGTTATAAGTGGCGGTGCCCCCAACTTCTGTAAATGTAACAGCGGTGTTATTATTAAGGTATTGCAGCTTGTCATAGCTTACCGAGGCTTCAAGCTCAAAGGCGCTGTTAATCATAAACTGCCCCAGGTTTTGGCCTACGCGCACCAGGGCCCCCAGGTTAATATTGGCTTGTGTAAGCGAGCCGCTAAAGGGGGCAGTAATAATGTATTTGCTAAGGCGCTCTTCACGCTCAAGCAATGTGTAATAGGTAGCGTATACGTTACGGCCGGTTAAAAACAGCTTAAACTGCTCTTCATTAACAGTAGGCAGGGCCGTTATGGGCTGGTTCACCTCAAAGCTTGTCAGGTAATTGTACCAGGCAGGGTAGTGGCTGGGGTAATCAAGCTTAATGTCGGGTAGTATTTGCGCCAGGGTGCTTACAAACTGGCTTTTGGCGCTGGCCAACGACCGTTTGTATTCAGTATTATCAATGCGCAGCAGCACCTGGCCTCGCGCAAAGTCGGTACCTACTTTAAACGGATGGCTGCCTTTGGCAGAAACGCCGCCAACTTCAGCAAACAGGTCAATCACCTCAGTGGCAACAACCCTGCCTGTAATTTCAATCATAGCCTGTACAGGTCCGTTGCTTATGGGCATGGTGCGCACCAGGGCTTTATTGGCCTGTGGCTGTTCGGCCACTTCGGGGGGCTCGCTGGAAAAGCGCTGCGAAGCACCCACAGCAGCTGCCAGTATTAACAGGCCAGCAGCACTTATAATGATTTTTCTCTTGTTCATTAGTTGCTTTTTATGCTATCAATAAACCGTTGTATAGCTTCAATGAATAAAGTTTTCATGGTGTTTTTGCCTGTCAAAAACTCAACCTTAGCCAGCTTGTTGGCAGTGAGGTGCTTTTCAAAAAAGGTATAGCCTTTTACAAGGCATACCAGGTTTAAGAAGTACTCGTGCGCTTTGGCCTCTTGCCCGCTAATGGCTACCAGCAGCTGAAACGACAGGTCTTTTATGGTACGGGTTGCCCGTATAATAATTTCTGCATGCCACGAGCTGTTGTCAGCGTCAAACATGAGGTGGTGCAGGGTGCTGTTTTGGGTAGCAAAATCAAAACGAGCCTCAAGCATGCGCAACAGCTTGGTTTCTGGTGTGTTGGCTCCCTCAACTGCAGCTACACTTAGTGCGGTAAGCTGCGTAAAGCCGTCTTGTACCAGTTGGTGGTAAAGGGCATCTTTATTTTTAAAAAACTCATACACAATAGGGGGGGTGTAGAGCACATGGTCGGCTATTTTTCTGATGGTTACCCCCTGCCAGCCTTCTGTTGCTGCAATTTGTAATGCGGCCTGCTTTATGGCTTCTCTGGTTTTTTCTTTGCGTTGTTCTTTTTTAGTGAGCATTGTATAATAGGTGTATGAAAATCTAACATTGTTAGATTTATTATGCAAGGTAAGTATTCTTATGTATTGTTAACAAGTGGTGCTGGTAAATTATTGCTGCATGTCAGAAAAGCATGCAAATGGCAGGCATTGTGGCCAAAACCCAGTAGATTGGGGGGTGAGCCCCCGGAGCCAAAATGGGTCTGGCAAATAGAGTTGGCTTTTAATCAGGCTTAAGTTCAAAATCAAT
>CAZXTW010000886.1:0-3075 GCA_964643525.1 uncultured Roseivirgaceae bacterium | reverse complement strand
CCATGGCCGGGGCTACCTTTTTAGGGGCCGATAAAGACCCTGCACGCATACAAAAGCGCCTTGACACCCAGTATGCTGACCATATGGTGCATTCAATTGACCTGGCCATAGACATGGCCCTGGCCGCCAAAGAAAAGCAACAGGCGGTATCAATTTGTGTGGTGGCCGATGCTGGCGATTTACTTGAAAGGTTGATTGAACGCGGCGTTACCCCAGATGTACTGACTGATCAAACCTCGGCCCATGACCCTGTGCAGGGGTACCTGCCCCACCAGCTTGGCCTTGATGAGGCCCTGGCCCTGCGCAGCCAAGACCCTAAACAATACAAAGCGCTTAGCATTAGCAGTATGGCCCGCCACGTTTCATTGATGCTTACCCTGCAAAAGCGTGGCAGCGTTACTTTTGATTATGGCAATAACCTGAGGGCCTACGCCAAAGAAGGTGGGGTGGCCAATGCCTTTGACTTTCCCGGGTTTGTACCAGCATACATCCGCCCACTGTTTTGCGAGGGCAAAGGCCCCTTCAGGTGGGTGGCCCTTTCTGGCAACCCCGAAGATATTTACACCACTGACAGGGCCCTGATGGAGGCCTTTCCTGAAAATACAGCATTACACAATTGGCTGTTGCAGGCACAAAAGCGCGTTTCTTTTCAAGGCTTACCCAGCCGTATTTGCTGGCTGGGCATGGGCGAACGCCAAAAAGCAGGCCTTATTTTTAATGAGTTGGTGCGCACTGGCCAGGTAGCTGCCCCAATAGTAATTGGGCGTGACCACCTTGACTGCGGCTCTGTTGCTTCACCCAATCGCGAAACTGAGGGCATGCTTGACGGCAGCGATGCCGTTTCTGACTGGCCCCTGTTAAACCTCATGGGCAATACCAGCGGCGGGGCCACCTGGGTTTCGTTTCATCATGGGGGCGGTGTAGGCATGGGCTTTTCTCAGCACGCTGGTATGGTTGTGCTGGCCGATGGTACTGAACGAGCTGCCCGCTGCCTGAAGCGTGTGCTCCATACTGACCCTGCCATGGGTATTTTCAGGCATAAAGATGCCGGCTATGCCCTGGCCACCCAAAAAAGCACTGAGTTTAACCTTGACTTTTAACCACATGGCCATTGCCACCCCTACTTTAATTGGCCCTTTTACCCAGCTGCTGCCCATGCAGGGGCTGCCAGTAAAAGGGCCTTTGGCCGATGGGCAACTGCCCGTTTTAACCAATGCGGGCATCATTACCCAGGCAGGCAAAGTAGTTGCCACCGGCCCTTTTGAGGCATTGCAGGCACAAGCCAAACAGCAGGGTGCCCAAACACAATACATTGACCAGCCCATGGTGGCGTTGCCAGGCTTTATAGACAGCCACACGCATATTTGCTATGCTGGAAGCAGGGCAGCCGACTATGCCTTGCGCAACAGCGGCACCAGCTATATTGACATTGCAAAAAAAGGGGGGGGCATTCGTGACACCATGCGCAAAACAAGAGGGGCCACCCAGGCACAATTGGCCAATGGCATTGTACAACGCTGCAAGCGCCTGCTTAATGATGGTGTTTGCACCATTGAAGTAAAAAGTGGCTATGGGCTAAGCCTTGCAAGTGAGTTAAAAATGCTAAGAGCCATTAACCAGGCCAATGCACAGGTACCGGCGCGCCTCATAAGCACTTGTTTAGCCGCACATACCCTGCCCCCAGAATATGACAACGAGACCCAATACCTGCAACACCTGCTTGATGTGCTGTTGCCAGAAGTAATGCAGGAACAGTTGAGCCAACGGGTTGATATATTTATTGAAGAGTCTGCCTTTTCTGTACAGGCAGCCCGGCATTACCTTACCGAGGCACAGCGTTTGGGCTTTGACCTGACCGTACATGCCGATCAGTTCAGCACTGGTGGGGCAGCCTTGGCTGTGGCGCTTGGGGCCGTTAGTGCAGACCATTTAGAGGCTTCTGGCCCAAAAGAGGTGGCCCTGCTGGCTGCAAGCAAGACTGTGGCTACTGCCTTGCCGGGGGCCACCCTGGGGCTGGGGTGCCCATTTACGCCAGCACGTAGGTTACTTGACGCAGGCGGCGCCCTGGCCATTGCCAGCGACTGGAACCCCGGCTCGGCCCCTATGGGCAATTTACTGGTACAGGCATGCCTGCTGGGCACGTTTGAAAAACTAAGCAATGCAGAGGTACTGGCCGGTATTACCTGTAGGGCCGCCGCTGCACTGGGCATGCACGACAGAGGCACCCTGGCGCCTGGCCAACTGGCAGATTTTACTGCATTTGCTACCACTGATTATCGCGAAATAACCTACAACCAGGGCAGTTTAAGGCCATCAGCAACCTGGGTAGGTGGCAAACTATACAACCCTGGCCTTATGTAGTGGGCTCTAATACAGGCAACAACCTGTCAATAATAGTGGGCGGATTGTACTTTGACCATGCTAATGAAACTGTAGCGTAAGTAGTAATACTGGGGTGCAACTTTTTGTAAACCACCCCATTAATATGCAGTTTTTTAATTGACTCGCCATCTAGCGTAATGCCCTCACCTATTGCTATGAGGCTTAGCCGCGCCTGGTGGGGCGAGGCCCTATGCACAATATTGGGCTGTAGGCCAAATTCCTTGGCCATTAAATGAAATCGCTGTAACAAAGCTGGGTTTACGGTTGAATCTGGAAAAATAAATCGCTCGTTTATAAAGTCTTGCGGTTCAAGCAACTCTTTCTCGGCCAGGTTGTGCCCTTCGGGCAGTACAGCTATTACCTCTTCACGGTACACTACCTTACTGTTTAGCTCGGCCAGGTGGCAGGGCGGAAAATGCAGGGCCAGTTCAACCTCCTGCCGCTTCAATGCCTCAAGCAACCCTTCATTGTCATAAAACTCTTTGATGGTTGTATTCAGGTACCCGTGGTGTTTTTTTAAATGGTCTAGCAGCTTTGGCAAGGTGTTTAACATGATGTAAGGCATATACCCAATGCGCAGCTCAGCTTGCTTTTCTTGTGTATGGTTTTTCAGTCGCTGGCGTGCGTGCTGGGCGGCGGCAGTAACCTTTTGGGCCTCTTCTAAAAATATGGCACCTTCTGCAGTAAGTACCA
>CAZXTW010000885.1:0-3076 GCA_964643525.1 uncultured Roseivirgaceae bacterium | reverse complement strand
TACCTGAAGCTAAAAAAGAAAAAGGGTGGGTATGACAATGTGTTGTCAAAGGGGGCCAGCAAGGCTACCTCAACCCATTTGGGGCAAACATTTAATGTAAGCGCAAGCACCATTAAACGTGATGCCAACTATGCTGCAGGTATTAACCTCATTGCCGACTCGAACGAGGCCCTGAAAAATAAAATACTATTTGGCAAAGGAGGGTTCAAGAAGAAAGACATACAGCTGTTGGGCGAAATGAACCCTAACTTAACTTTTAAGAATGAAGAAGACCTAAGCAATAAACTGGCTTTATTAAAGAAAAGCTATTTGCAGAAGGTAGAAACGGGCCTTTCATCTTTTTTTGATGCCACCACAGAAGATATGGAGGTGCTTACAGACAGTTATGAAGAGCGTGTGCAAAAGTGTAAGGCTGCTATGCTTTCATACATTAATATTGCCATTGAGCGTAAGGATACACAGGCCATAGAAAAGCTCAAGACGCTGATAGACCGGTTACAGCTACTCATCAAAGAGTAACACACGTTTATTTTTCAACTCTTTACCTTTCATTATAACTTTAGCTGGCAATGCTGCTTTACCTGTACCTAAAGGTGGTTCAGGTAAATAAGCGGTAACTGTTCAGGGCAAACAAAAGCCAGGCATATTGTTTTTTTGTTTATGTTTTGTTGAACAAATATCGAGGCCAAAGGTTCAATGGTTCATTTTGAACCTTTGATTAATGCTGAAGTGAAACAAATTTCATAGATCATCATTGCCTTTGGGTGGTTGTGTTGAAAGAGTGACTTGAAAAAAAATTAATAAATTTTTCGTTTAGCTTGTGGCACCAAACCTAAACTAAATACTGACGATTGGCGTTTTTTTAATAGGTTTTGTTTATCCATTTTTTCAGACCAGCTAGAAAAACTACCCCTATAGCCTGCTAATGGGTTTGGTGGGGGTCAAACAGAATGTTGGATGTTTAAATAAATTTTTCTTTCTTGTTTAAGAATCAATCAGGCAAAAGCCCCTTTAATCAACACATTGTTCTGCCTTTATTTAGGAAAGTAAAACAAGGTTCTTGATTTATTAAATTAAACAGAATGTTGATGAGCAATGATTAGAGTAGGGTAATTGTTTTACAGCCATTGTCTTTGGTAATTCTAGCCAGAATCATGAGGCAAGGCAACTTCACAAAGTTTTGGAATTTGAAATAAAAGAGCCCTGTGACTCTCCTCAGCGAAGCTCTGTTTAACTCAGTTTTAGTAGTGTAACCTTTAACCTTTACATGCCCTGTATTACGCCTTTAACCATTTATGATTGTTTTGGGGCATGAAATAACCTTATAGTGTTTATCTATTGCTTGTTCAAGACAGGGGCTATGTGAGTCACCTTAGCGTAGCTCTGCTTTAAGTACATCAAAAAAGCTTATAGTCTAGTTTTCAGGTGTTTAATGGCACCTGTGCCATTTATTTTCAACCCAAACACTATGTTATGAACAGTACAAGCCCAGCACAAAAGCAAAAGAAATGGTATGCCATATATACCATGCCTAAAGCTGAAGTAAAAGTGAGTAATACCTTAACCCAAATGGGTATTGAAACCTACCTGCCACTGAATGAAGAAGTAGTGCAGTGGAGCGATAGAAAGAAGCGGGTAAAACGGCCGCTGTTTCCTGGTTATGTATTTGTGTGCCTTGCACCAAAAGAAATTGGTCGTGCCTATGGTTTACCAGGTATGTTGCGTTTTTTGGCTACCAATGGTGTGAAAGACGTAGTGCCTGATAATGACATTGCTCAAATAAGGTTGTTGCTGGGGGCCAGGCCTGAAAGGTGTGCTTGCAACAGGTGGCATGCAGGCCAGGAAGTTGAGGTAAAGTTTGGACCCCTGGCAGGGTTACATGGTACCCTTATTGAAGACCGCGGCAACCACAGGCTTATTGTACAGGTCAAGTCAATACAGCAATGTGTTCTGGTTGATGTAAGCGCCAGCCATGTACAGCTGGCAGCTACTGCCATGCGTTCACTGGCTTAAATGAGTGCTGTGATTCAAATAGCATACACATATGTAAAGCAGCAATTATCAAACGCTCAATTCAAACACTTGCAGGGTAGCTTGCCGACCCAATGGCAGCAGAGTAGCTTCACAAATTATGGGTGGCGGTACCAGCACCAATCGCTTTACGGCAAATTGTTGGCCAGCTACTTGTTGGCAGCCAATGGCTATAGCCTGCATGGGCTTTATTTTAACCCTTACGGTAAGCCCATGTTGCCACCCCCTGTGCACTTCAGCATTAGCCACTCTGGCCAGCTGGCGGCCTGCATAATAACTGATTGCTGTGCCGTTGGCTTTGATGTTGAATATGTGAAGCCAACCAATTATAGCCTGCTTATGAGGCGGTTTAATCAACATGAAGTGCTTCAAATAAACTCAAGCCATGATGCTTTAACCAGCTTTTACAGGCTATGGACTGTCAAGGAGGCTGTACTTAAAGGTATAGGCATTGGTTTAAAAATGCCCATGTGCCACATTGAAAGTCGGGGCCCTGGCCTGGTTAAAACCCCTAAAGGCTACTGGCACATTGGGGCCGTGGGCCTGCCTGCCGGTTATACGGCATGTGTGGCTACCAAAAAGCCTGTTGCCCTGCCTGGGGCACAATGCATAGACCAAAACATCTTAAACGCTACTTTGCCCACTTTTATGGCAAAGCAATAGCATTGACTATTTGTTCCATACACCTTTATTATTAATACCTATGAGTAAGCAACCCTGCTATGTACTGGGCACTAACTTATCGCACAATGGTTCATCATGCCTGTTAAAAGATGGAAAGGTACTGGTGGCCATAGAAAAAGAACGCCTTACCAGAAAAAAACATGAAGGGGGCAATGACAGCCTGACCATGCAGTATTGCCTTGATGCTGCTGGCATTACCCTTGATGAGGTAGATGTTGTGGTGCAGAACGCCAACTTTGGCATGTTTAAATACGGCAGTGATTTTTACAATGGCCCCCGCCTGCTTGATAACAGTATGGATGACAGGGTATTTAGTATATCACACCACCTGGCTCATGCCTATAGTGTGGTGGGTACCGCC
>CAZXTW010000884.1:0-3077 GCA_964643525.1 uncultured Roseivirgaceae bacterium | reverse complement strand
TACCGCTTTTACTTTTTTGGTGATGAAATTGAAGCCATACACATCATTAACCCCCAAACAGGCAAAAAATTTGCCGAAGAGAAAATGGTGAGCATCTTCCCGGCCAACCTGTTTGTAACCGGTAAAGACCAGCTGCACCAGGCCATTCATGAAATACAAGACGACCTGGTAGAGCAAATTAAGTTTTTTGAAAACGACCACCGCTACCAGGAGGCTACCCGCATTAAAGAACGTACTGAGTTTGATGTTGAAATGATGCGTGAGCTGGGCTACTGCTCTGGCATTGAAAACTACTCGCGCTATTTTGACCGCCGCAACGCAGGCGCGCGCCCCTTTTGCCTGCTTGACTATTTTCCCGAAGACTTTCTTATTGTAATAGACGAAAGCCACGTAACCATACCCCAAATAAGGGCCATGTGGGGTGGCGACCGTTCCAGAAAGGTTAATCTGGTTGACTTTGGCTTCAGGCTGCCTGCCGCGCTTGACAACAGGCCCTTGAAATTTAATGAGTTTGAAGAGCTGGTAAACCAGATTATTTATGTAAGTGCTACCCCTGGCGAGTATGAGCTGCTGCACTCTGAAGGGGTAGTGGTTGAACAAATTATTCGCCCCACCGGCCTGCTGGACCCACTCATTGATGTGCGCCCCAGCAAAAACCAGATTGACGACCTGCTGGAAGAAATAGACGAAAGGGTAAAGCTTGACGAGCGTGTGCTTGTAACCACCCTGACTAAGCGCATGGCCGAAGAGCTCACTACCTTTATGGAGCGCGCCGGCGTAAAGTGCCGCTACATTCACTCAGAAGTGAAAACGCTTGACCGCGTAGAGATACTGCGCGAGCTACGGCTGGGTGTGTTTGATGTGTTGGTGGGCGTAAACCTGCTGCGTGAAGGGCTTGACCTGCCCGAGGTATCACTGGTGACCATTCTTGATGCTGATAAAGAGGGCTTTTTGCGCAACGAACGCTCAATGATACAAACCATTGGCCGGGCCGCCCGTAACGCCAATGGTAAAGTAATTATGTATGCTGATAGCATTACCCAGTCAATGGAAAAAGCCATGGACGAAACCAGCCGCAGGCGCTCCATACAAATGGCATACAACGAAAAGCATGGCATTACGCCAAGAACAGTTACAAAATCTAAAGACGCCATTCTGGAACAAACCAAAGTAGCCGATTCAAAGAAAACCGCTAAGAAGTACTACATTGAAGAAGAGCAACCCTCTTTGGCGGCCGACCCTGTGGTGGGCTATATGAAGCCCGGCGAACTTGAAAAGCTCATTACCAAAACACAAAAGGCCATGGAAAAAGCCGCCAAAGAGCTTGACTTTATGGAGGCAGCCCGCCTGCGCGATGAACTGATGGACCTCAAAAAGATTCAAGAACAAAAAAGCAATAATGCACAGTAAGTGCCTGTTTACATAAAAGCCCAAAAGGGGCATTAAACCACCAAACCTTATTAGTTAAGTTATGAAAATGAAACAACTGCTTTGCATAGGCGTGTTTTGCCTGTTGGCCAGCCTGCAGGTACAGGCCCAATCTGAAGGCACCCTGCTGCTGGGCGCTGGTGCCGATGCACTTAAAACAGACAATGATGGCATTGCTGGCAAATTCCAGATAGGGCTGGAAGCCAACTACTTTCTCAGGGGCAACCTTACCGGCACGGTAGGCCTTGAGCTTTGGTCAGAGGGTGACGAAAGCCTGGTGCTGGGCAGCCGCTACTACTTTAACAGAAGCTTCCTGGCACGTGTCAGGGGTTTAATTGGTGCCAACGACCTGTCAGTGGGTGCAGGCATTACCCGGCCTATCAGAAAAAATCTGAACATTGAAGGCCTGGCTGATTTTTACTTTGACAATACTGACATTGCCTTCAGGGTAGGCCTTACCTACGCCCTGTTTTAGGGCATAAAAAAGCCCCGGCCGCAGCCGGGGCTTTTTTTATTGGTATTGCCTTACTGATTAGCTTCTGGCATCAGCGTAAAGGCTACCTACCTTCTCCCAGTCAATTACATTATAAAATGCACTGATATAATCAGGGCGGCGGTTTTGGTACTTCAGGTAATAGGCGTGCTCCCACACATCCAGCCCCAAAATAGGCGTACCTTTTTCTTCTGCAATATCCATGGCGGGGTTGTCCTGGTTGGGGGTTGAAGTAACCGCCAGCTCGCCTGCCTCTGTTACAATTAACCATGCCCAGCCTGAGCCAAAACGCGTGGCAGCAGCTGCGCTGAATGCCTCCTTAAACGCTTCGTACGAGCCAAACTTGGCGTCAATGGCCTGGGCCAGGTCACCAGTTGGCGCGCCACCACCGTTGGGTGACATAATGCTCCAGAATAAACTGTGGTTGTAATGACCACCACCATTGTTGCGCACTGCTCCTGAATATTGGCTAATGTTCTTAATCACGTCACCAAGGCCATTGTTGCTGTAGCTTTCAGCACCATCAAGGGCACCGTTTAGCTTGGCTACATAAGCAGCATGGTGCTTATCATGGTGTATTTCCATTGTTTGCTGATCAATATTTGGCTCTAATGCATTTGATGCGTAGGGCAATGCGGGTAGTTCGAAAGCCATAATCGTTTTGTTGATTTATGTGATACAAATGAATGAACTTGATCAAAGATACTAATTTCTCAGTTTGGCAAAAAAGTTGTTTAACAGCCTTTTTGACTCACTTTCAAGCACGCCGGTTACCACCTTTGTTTTAGGATGCAACACCTGCTCCTCAACACGGGCATAACCGCGTTTGGGGTCATTGACAGCATATACCAGCGTGCCCAGCTGTGCCCAGTACATGGCCGCGCCACACATCAGGCAGGGCTCAAGCGTTACGTACATGGTGCATTGGTTTAAATACTTGGCCCCCAGGTGGTGGCAGGCTGCCGTCAGGGCCAGCATCTCGGCATGTGCGCTGGGGTCACTCAGCTGCTCGGTCTGGTTGTGCGCCCGCGCAATAATGCGCTTGTTGCTCACCACCACCGCACCTACGGGCACCTCGCCCGCCTCGGCAGCCAGCTGGGCCTGCTTCAACGCCTCGCCCATATAATACCCGTCAGAGTGTATAGTAAGTTCCATC
>CAZXTW010000883.1:0-3079 GCA_964643525.1 uncultured Roseivirgaceae bacterium | reverse complement strand
GGGCAGCCGGGCCCTTTACATGGTGGTGTGGGAAGCTGCCGTAGAGCAGGCCATGGCCGATGACCGGGGCTGGTACCAGGCAGAATATACCGATAAAACCGGCAAGAAGCATACAATAAAGCACCGCCATGAAGACATCCATTACTGGCTGCAGTTTATCCGCTTCTATGCCCCGAACAGCCCCATACTGGTTGTACAGAACAAGATTGACCAACCTGCCACCTATGCTTTAGAAGAGGCTGCCTTGCAGGAAGCTTATGGCAAACTGTACTTCCATAAAGTGTCATGCCAACAGCCAGAAGGTATTGATATACTCAAGGCCATGATCAAAGAAAGGCTGCCCGAAGTGCCTGATGTGGGCACCCTGCTGCCCACAACCTGGCTGGCCGTAATAGAAGAACTGAACAAACGCCGAGACAAAGACCAGGAGAAAGACCTGAGCCTACACGAATACCAGGTACTGGCCCAGGCCGCAGGCATTGAACAGCCCGAACAGCAACAGGCCCTGTTGAACTACCTGCACCAAAGCGGGCAGGTATTTTATGAGGAGGGCAAGTTTGCCAACCGCATCATTTTACAACAAGAGTGGCTGATCAATGCTTTATATAAACTCATTGACCGTGAAAGTGCATTGTTCTACCAATTGAAAGAGCAAAAGGGGCATTGTAATAGCCAATGGCTAACAGAAAAGCTGTTTGCTGAAGATTCAGCCGAGGAGTGCAAAGTATACATCAACTACCTGGCAAATGCCCGGCTCATCGTCAAGACAGTATACAACTACAACGAACCAGATGAATACCTGGTGCCGGCATGCTTGCCTGATAAACCTAATGATGGTACAACAGAACATATTAACGACCAATTAGAAAACTATCATTACTGGCAATGGCAGTTCCCCTTTATGCAGTCGGCCTTTCTGAACCGGCTCATTGCCGAACTGTATACCAAAGGCCAGGTGTTGGATGCCTGGCAGCGGGGCATCTGGTTCAAACCCACTGACAATACCTATTGCCTACTGCAGGTCAATGCCCAAAACCACCTGATTATCCAGACCAAAGGCCCCGACTGGGGCTATTGGCTGCAAACCATTGGCATGCTAATTCAGGAGCATTACCGCAATGCAGCCAAACTGACCAAAGCTTATTCACTAAATGGGGTAGATTATATTAAGGCTGATACCATGGAATCGGCACTGCAAAATAACCCCAATGGAAAATGCCCCTGCCTCAATGACAAATGGATAGACATAGCCCCTTTCAAAGTATTTATGCATGATTACATGGAAGAGCATCAAAAACGAAACGAACCACAGCAAAACCATCAAAAAGACCCTATGGAAAACAAACCAGCACCCATCAAAGCTTTTATCTCTTACAGCCATGAAGATGAGGAATACAAAGACGAGCTGATGAAGCAGTTGAAGGTACTGGAACGCAACAGCCTGATTGACTTCGGCACGACCGCCTCCTGTATGCCGGAGACAAATGGAATGAGGAAATACTGAAAAACCTGGATAGTGCCCAAATGGCCATATTCCTGATGAGCCCTGCCATGGTGAACAGTGAGTACATTTATAACAAAGAATATCAGTATGCCCTGGCGCTGCAAAAAGAACGGGGCATGAAGCTGGTCAATATTGTAGTAGAAGACACGCCCGGCTGGCAAGACCTGGAGTTGGGCAAGTTTCAGGCCCTACCCCAAGATGGGAAGCCCTTGAATGAATTGTCAGAAAGTGATACCAAACAGGCCTGGAAATACATCTACAATCAAATCAAAACCACCGCCCAGCGCCTACAAGAACAAAGGCCCTGACCGCTCCCCCTGCCCTGTGCGCAGCAATTTTATGCCCCGGTTTGCCTGGTTTCTGTTAATTATATCATCACCTTTTTGTATACTCGCAGTTGATGAGCAAACAGGAACAAGTAAGTGTAAACAACCATGCTGTGAAGGAACAGACCCCGCACGATGCCATGGTCAAAAAGGCCTTCGAGAACAAACTGCTGGCCATGATGTTTTTCAGTCTGGTGCTGCCCAGGCATATGACCAGGAGAATCAACTGGCAGACCCTTGAACCGGCCAAAGATACTTTCGTGACCGGCAACCTGAAACGGTTGAACCTTGACCTGCTCTTTACGGTCAGGTACCATGACAACACCATGGTGTGCCTGATGTTGATGTTAGAACATAAGAGTTACCTGCCCGATAATGATGAGTCTATCGACCTGCAACTGATCAATTACCAGACTGCCGTATACAACCATCAGCACGCCCGGCACCAGCATGCCAACAAGACCCGGAGAGATGAAGGCCAGCCACTTGAACGCCTGAAGTTTTCGAAGGTGGTTCCTGTAGTGTTGTACCACGGCGACAGGCCCTGGAAGGTAAAAACCTGGAAACAGATGGTGTCGGTTGATGGCCTACCAGAGGCTGATGATTTGCCTGGCCTTGCCCACACCTACGTGCTTCAAGACCTGCACAAGATGACTGACCAGGAGCTTCAGCAGTTTTATAAAGAGGCTTCACAATTGCTGATGATGACCTTGTGTCTGAAGCATTGCCACGACAAGCAGTTCATAGAAAAGCTACCGAAATTGTACCAATTGGCCAAAGAGGTGACCACACCTGCGCAGGCCGTTGAAATAATTGACGCATTAGGTGTATATTTAGGTTACCTTGTGGAACCTGAGGACTACCCACGCGTTCTAACAATAACCGAGCAGATAGACACCACCTTAAACCGCAAGTTTATGAGTATCATAGAATATGCCGAAAAAAGAGGCAAAGCAGAAGGTAAAGAAGAAAAGGTTATGGAAGTTGTTGGCAACAGCATAGCTGCCGGTTTAGACAACGTAGTGATTAGCCAAATTACCGGCTTGCCCATTGAGCGCATCGAGCAACTACGGGCCAAATTGCAATAACCTTCACTGCCCATGGAAGTATAAAGGGCAGTACTATCGCCTCGGTCTAATTCATCAAAATCTAAAAATACATCCAGAACTTCATTTTCTAAAGGCACCCGCGCATCAACCCTTCTATCTGTTCTAAAATGGCTGTATTCGCCCTATTTAGCTGCCGGGCT
>CAZXTW010000882.1:0-3091 GCA_964643525.1 uncultured Roseivirgaceae bacterium | reverse complement strand
ATGCTTACATTGCCACTGTCGCACACTACAGGCAGGTTGTTCGTTGCCACCAGGCTGGGGGTGGGCTCTACAATAACTGAAGTTGAAACGGTATCGCCATTGTCACACCCATCATACACCGCAATAAACGTGTAGGTAACCGTCACAGCACTATCAGCTGCGTTGGTCAGGGTTCCATTAATAGCAAACGGAGGCTTCACGCCGGTAGCCCCACTAAAGGCTGTGCCACCAATGTTCACCCCATCAGTTGCGGTAACGGTATAATCAATGCTGAACCGGGCGGTATCACTGGGCACGGTGGTGCTGGTAATATTCAGGTCTACATTGCCGCCGTTACAAATAATAGTGTCGTTATTGGCTACCGCCACAGTTGGGGTTGGTTCTACCAGTACGGTAGTTACCACGGCCGGGCCATCGGCACAGCCGTTTAGCCTGGGGGTAATGGTGTAGGTCACGGTAATGGCACTATCGGCACTGTTGGTTATGGTGCCTGATATATTAAACGGTGCCGAAAGGCCAGTGCCCGGGCTGGCTGCCGTGCCGCCCGTAGCCCCGGCATTGGTAGAAGCTACGGTGTAGTCAAAAGTGAGGTCAGTTGTAATAGAAGGCACCGTGGGTGATGATACGCTAATGGCCACCGTGCCCCCGTTACAAATGCTGTCAGTAAAGTTGGTCAGCGCAGCAGTAGGCTGCGGCTCAACATACACCACCACGTCCAGCGTATCGCCCACACAGCCTCTGGCCGAGCCGCCATTGGTGCGTGGCACCACACGATACGTTACAGTTTGCAAGGTATTGCTTGGGTTAGTCAGCACATCAGCAATGACATGACCTGACAATAAACCTGTAACAGGTGCAGATGCCCCGGTAATGCCACCGGTAGGGGTAACAGCCACCAGATCAATGGTGGTATTGGCCAGTGCCTTGGGCGAGGTCAGGGTAATGTTAGTAGTAGTGGCATAGCAAATGGTATCAGAAGCAGGGGTAGCCAGCACATCAGGCTCATCCAGTACCACCACAGTAAAGGTATCAGCTATGGCCGCTTCGCAGCCACCGCTGGTAGTTTCAGTGCTCAGTATGGTAAAGGTGCCTGGGTCTTGCCCAAAGTCTATCAATATGGCGCTACTGTCGTCTGGCGAGAGGATATCATGCGCCGCAGAGTTGATTGACCATTCGTAGGTAGAGCCAGCTGTATTGGGCACAGCGTAGGCTACCTCCAGGGTGCCCACACATACCGTATCCTGCCTGGTAATGACATTGGGGCCGGGCAGGTCTTGCACGGTAATGGTAAGCTGCTCAGTGACTGCACAGGTGGCCGAGGTTTCGGTTACTTCAAGTACGTAGGTGCCTGTATCAGGAAAGGCCAGGTTCACAAAATTGTCGTTCACGCCCCCGCCAAAGTTCAGGGTTACGCCAGCGGGTACAATCCAGGTGTATACCGTGTTAGGAAAGGGGTTTACCGAGTAGAACTTATCTTGTATGGTTACGCCATCGCCCACGCAGGGCAGGCTGTCGCCACTAATGCCTGTGGTAGGCGGGAACGAGCGGTAGTCTAACCGCAGCGTATCTACACTGGGGTCGCACAGGCCATTGTCAAGCGTCCAGGTAACGGTATAAGTACCAAAGGGGTCAGTACCAGCTATTGTGGTTACTGGATTGGGGTCGTTCACCTGGCTGTTGCCCGCCCCAAACTCAAGTGTGCCAGAGGCAGCGGTGGTACCTACCAGGGCCCAGGTACCTGTTTCGCCCGCACCGGGGCTGTTGGCCTGTAGCGTAGTGGCCTGCCCACATATCACCAAAGTATCTGGCACCCCCTGCCCCAGCACTGTAATGTCAGCATCAGCCTCAGTCACTACCGGGTGTACGGTTACGTTTATGGTGTCGCTATCCTCACAACCCAGGCTATCAGTTACATTATAAAATAAGGTGTAGGTAGTAGTAGTGGTAACAGTATCTGCCGTAAAGGTAGGTGCCTGCACGGTTGAGTCATCCAGGAAGGTAACGCCACTGCCAGACCAGTCATGGGTATAACTACCCGTGCCAGAGGAGGGGTTGCCATCAAGCACTACAGTTTCACCCAGGCACAACGAGTCAGTAGTAGAGGGCTGAATATCGGCCACCGGCAGCGGGTTAATCACAATTACCACAATATTTGAGGTATCACTGCTGGGGCCTGAGCAGGCACCAGAGGTAACTACCCGGGCAAAAAAGGTAGTGGTATCCAGTGGGTCTTGCGGGTCATAATTTTGGTTGGTGTTGGGGCCTGCGGCCGTAGAGGCTGCCACCCAAATGGCGCTCAGCGTATCGTCAGTTTGTATCCACTGGTAGGCAAAGGTGGTTTCATCGCCACCGGTAGGCACCGAGCCGGTAATGGTCGTTACCGTAGAGGGCCCACAGAATATTTGACTGGTGCCAATAATATTGTTGTTGGCAATATCACCCTGCACGTTAATGACAACCACATTGCTGGTATCGTTAAAGGTACAGGCACCAGAGGTAACTATGCGGCGGTACCACGTAGTATCAGTCAGGGCAGGCGGGCTATAGGTTTCATTGGTATTGGTGCCGCTGGCTGCCGCAAAGCCACTGTTGGGGCCGGTGGTACTTTCCAGCCAGGCATAGGCATAAGTACCGTCGCCACCGGTGGGGCTGCCACTGCCAGAGGTTAAAGTGGCTGGCGTATTGCCACTACAAATGGTCTGGTCGGCACTAATGGTGTTGTTGCCTACTGAATCCTGCACGTTAATCACCACCACGTTGCTGGTGTCGTTTACTGTACAAGCCCCTGAAGTCACCACGCGGCGGTACCAGGTGGTGTCATTCAAAGCAGGTGGGCTGTAGGTTTCATTGGGATTGGTGCCACTGGCCGCTGCAAAGCCAGTGCCAGGGCCTGTGGTGCTTTGTAACCATAGGTAGGTGTAGGCCCCGCTGCCTCCGGTAGGCTGCCCACTGGCAGATGTCAGCGCTGCAGGGGTATCACCATCGCAAATGGTTTGGTCAGCCTCAATGCTGTTATTGGCAATATCGGCCTGTACACTAATTTCAAGTACGTTACTGGTATCAGTACAGGGGCCGCTGCTAATGATGCGGC
>CAZXTW010000881.1:0-3094 GCA_964643525.1 uncultured Roseivirgaceae bacterium | reverse complement strand
CCTGGGCCTGCACCAGAACCAACGGCCACACGGCCACGTAAGTCAGGCACACCAAAAGAAGTACGGCCATCACCACCGTAAAGTGTACCTATTAAAGAAAAGAAAGCGGTATACTGAGCAATCGATAATAACTGGCCAGAACATGACATCCAGTTTCTGGGTGACCATACCGGGCCAAAAAGACGGATCTCGGAAATATTTCCTTCCATGAGTTAATCTTGTTTTGTGGTTTGTGTTAAGTTAAAAAAGCAATAATTGTTGATCTTTTCTTACATAGCCTTGAACAGGGCATTTGTACACATAGCAGTTCAAGTTAGAAAAATATTTTGTAAGTATTCTCCCAACCTACTTTTATTTTATTTTAATATTAGAGTCATCAAGGAATAACAAAAATATTTGGCTAATTCTGCACAATTGCCGTATATTTCGGAATAGCAATAGTTGATCGCGAACCTTACATTTCTTGAACAGTCTTATTTATTGAAGCACATTGCATTTTTCAATCATGAGCAGGCTAATGCATTGCATAGTACGACGAATGAATTGAATTTTTCTTATTTGATTGACTTCATTATTAAATTGTAACAAATTATGAGCGACCAACCCTTTGTATGGGTAACCCAATGTGAGGGTACCATCCAGAAGTTGGGCGTATCTTCTTCCGGCGAGAAAGAAGAACTCAATGCCAGTGACATTAGCGTGGGTGCTGATGAAACGCTTTGGGTACTTGTTAGCGAAGGTGCCGGTTATGAAGAGAATGCCCTCTATCAAGGTAGCGTGATCAAATACCGCAGAAAGGACGAAAAAGAATTTAAATCACTCGGCACAGAATTAGGTGCCATACGTATTGATGGTGGCCCCAAAGGCCGCAAAGCTTATGCCATTGACAGTGCTGGGGCAGTACTTGAAATTACTGTGCATGATGATGATAAGCACGAGGTAAAGAAAGTATCTGAAAATGGCTTTGCCCGTGAGGTATCTGTTGGCCCCGACGGCGTTTGCTGGGTAGTAAGCAATGAAGGTGTTTACGGCGGCTGCCTGATCAAATATTATCATGATGAGGCCTGGAGCAATGTAAGCGATTCTTACGGTGGCATAAAAGTAACCAATGCTGGTGCTGGCAAAGGTTTTTATGTTGATACCAGCGGCAATGTATTTTCAATTACCGTAGGTGGCGAACCCGAGCAATTACCATTAGGTACTGGTTTTGCCCGTGAGGTATCTGTTGGCCCAGAAGGCAACCTTTGGGTAGCTACCAACGATGCTAAAGAAGGTGGTACTACTATTTTAATGCAACCTGCCGATGGCGGTGCCTTCCATGAAGTAGATGGCACAGGCAATAAAATAGATGCAGGCTTTTAAAGCCCGCAGCTTTTAGTAAGAAGTAAAAAAGCCTGCTATGTTACCATAGCAGGCTTTTATATTTCTATGCATTAACTATGCTTTACTCCGTTTCTGTTAAAGGCCTGGGGAATTCAGTAAATACCAGGTCACCTTCACGGTCAAGCGGTAGGTTATCAGTGTCTAAACGGCCATACCTTCTCAGATCAACCATCAGGTGGCCTTCACACCACAGTGAATACCTGCGCTGAAACAAGATTTCATTAATCAGGTCAGCCTGTGTAGTAGCTCCTGCATAATCAGCCAAACCGGCAGAGGCACGAATGGTATTGATGCCGTTTACTGCTTCAACCATATTGCCCAGGTTGGCATTGGCTTCGGCATAAATCAACACCAATTCTTCATTTCTGATGATGTCAATTGGTGAGGTAGAGGTTGGGTACAGGGTTGTTTCATGGCTGGCCGAGAGACCATCTTGCGTGGTAGCATCAGCCCTAACACCAAATTTTGCAGCCACACGGGTGTCACCCGCAAGGGCATCGGCAAGCATTCGGTTGTGTACCACAATGATATCACCATTGTTGCCAGGTACTTTGTATACACCATTCAGCAAATCGCCGCCGGTAGTACTGAATACTTGTTTGGGGCCTACAGTTAAATCGCCATTAATATCGAAGAATGAGCTATTCAGTGCAGTCAATGCGCCGTTCCAATCTTCAGTATATAAGGCTACACGTGCCGCCAGGGCACGGTTAAATGTAATGAAGCTTGCAGGATCGTCAAAACCGGCAAAACCACCCGTGAGCCCAAAACGGAACTCGCCACCAGCCGCCGCCAGCTGGGTATTGCCTTGCGTGAGTAAGTTGTTAATGGCAGCAAACGACTCTGCCCTGCTTAAGAATGGGCCCAGGTTACTTGGGTCAGCTACATCAAGCCTCACACCGTTGCTGTTCTGCTGGTTCAATACCAACAACAACTGGTAGGCAATCATTGTATTTGCAAAACCACGGTATCCTAAAATTTCAGCATCAGTTAATACATCACCAGCATTGTCTAAGGCCTGCAACAGTAAGTTGGCATTTTTAATAACCCGGTAGCGTGCTGTAAAGCTGGCTGTAGTGTAAAACGAGTTGTTATCAAGCTGTGTACCGTTTTTACCAAGCAGGTCTTCAGTGTTCCGAGGGTCAGCGTCAAACAGATACAACTCACGGGCAATGGTGCCTGTGGCAGTTACGTAAATGGCATATTGGCGGCGGATGCCATCTTCTATACCAACCACTAAGTTATTCAGGTCAGTTACAGAGGGGCTGTTTACAATATTATCTAGGTCAGGCCCATTAGGGTTAACCACCGGCGATATCTCGCACGAGGCCAGCACCAAAACGGCCAATAAAGTATATAGTATCTTTTTCATGTTGTTATGCCGATTCAAGATTAGAAGTTAACTGAAAAGTGGAAGTAAAACTGCTTACTGGTAGGGAATGGGGTTACCTCAATACCACTTGACAGACCAGAACCGCCGTTTACTGAAGTTTCAGGGTCGTAGCTGCTGTAGTCAGTGATAGTAAACAGGTTACGAGCTGATACCCCAACACGTACGCCTGATACTGCCTGACCAAAAGCACCTTGCAATACATTGGCAGGTACGTTGTAATATAAGGCAATTTCACGCATACGGAAGTAGCTGGCATCTTCTAAAAAGCGGGTACCAACAGTACCCTGTGCAGTACGCGCCTGGCCTTCGGGTGTATCC
>CAZXTW010000880.1:0-3098 GCA_964643525.1 uncultured Roseivirgaceae bacterium | reverse complement strand
TGATGAGCCCTTGAGCAATTGCTGCTCGGCCTCGGTAAATTGGGGCAGCCTGCTGCCCAGGCGGTTGCGCATAACCTGGGGGTAATTGCCCAGGTACACAGGGTCAGCAAACCAGGCCAGAAAAAACTCTATGGCCCGCTGTGCCGCGGCCACATCAACAGGCTGGCTGGTTAGCGGTTCGCGCCAGTCGCAGTTGTTGGTAATGCCAATTGTGCCACCCTGGTGGCTGTATGCCTGGCGGTAGCAGGCTACGGCCTGCGCGTGGGCGCGCAACAGGTGGTGCCCGGCCACGTAGGGCTCGTCATTGCTTACGCGGCCTGGGGCAAAAATACCCTGCCCGTAGCCCAGTATGGCCACCACCCAGGGCTCGTTTAACGTAATCCAGTGCTTTACACGGTCGCCAAAATGCTGAAAGCACAGCTCGGCATAATCAGCAAAATAATGGGCAATGTCAGGGTTAAGCCAGCCATCGTGCGCCATTTGCAGGTGCAGGGGTAGGTCCCAATGGTACAGCGTTACCCAGGGCGTAATGCCTTTTTCAAGCAGGGCGTCAATCAGCCGGTCATAAAAAGCTATGCCGCCTTTGCTGGCTTTGCCGTAGCCCTGGGGCAGCAGGCGCGGCCAGGCCATTGAAAAGCGGTAGGCCCCAAACCCCTGGCTGGCAAGCAGGGCCACATCATCAGCATAGCGGTTATAATGGTCAATGCCCCGGTTGCCGGTATGGCCCTGGTATACCTTACCCGGTATGGTGGCAAAGGCATCCCAGATAGAGGGCCCCTTACCATCGGCCTGGTAGCCCCCTTCAATCTGGTAGGCAGAGGTGGCCGTGCCCCAAACAAACCCTTCAGGAAATTGTATGCTCATAGCTGTGCGTTTCTTCTATGGTTTAACTCAGTTGTTACCTGCTGTAATTTAGCAGTTGTTAGCGGGTATGCCAACAACACGGCTACTGCGGGTATGGCCAGCAGGGCGGGTACCCAGCTCATTAACATTTTAATGCCCGGCAGGGCTGCGGCTATGGTGGCTGCATTCATGCCTTCGTAGCCGTAGCTGCTCAGCACAAAGCCTATAATGGCGCCGGCGGCACCACCGCCAAACTTCATGGCAAAAGTACCGGCCGAAAATACCAGGCCCGTGGCACGGCGGCCGTTTTTCCATTCTGAATAGTCGGCCGCATCACCCAGCATGGTAAAAAACAATACGGGCATCATGCCCGCCCCAAACTCGCTCAGGGTGCCCAGCACAAAAATAAGGGTATGCTGGTGGGGTTGTGCTATAAACAGCAGACCGTTGGTCAGGGCTGAAAACAGCATTACATAAATAAACAGGCGCTGCTTGCCCCAGCGGTTGGCCAGGGGCGTGGTAACCAGTGCCGCCACCATTGAGGCCACCAGCAACACCACCATATAGCTGGCCGCCAGGGTTTCGTGGTTCAGGTAGCGTTTAAAGTAAATCACCGTAATGCCCTGCTTAATGCTGTTGTAGGTAACAAACAAAAAGCCCACTACCAGCAAAATAAGCCAGGGGCGGTTCTTCAACAGGTCGGCCAGGTCATGCCATACATTGCCGGGCTGGCTGGTGGCAGGCTTCACCCGCTCGCGGGTGGTGGCATAGGTAATGAGCAAAAACAGCGTAAGCACAGCGGCCAGCACATACATGGCATACTGGTAACCCTGGTTGGCATTGCCATTGCCCAGGTACAGCACCAGGTAAATAAGCAGGCCCTGCGTTAAAATACCCCCCAGGTAGGCCCCGGCAAACCTGAATGACGAGAGGCTGGTACGCTCCTGCTCGTTGGCCGTCATCACCCCCATCAGGGCACTGTAGGGCACATTGCTGGCTGTATATATTAACGTAAGGGCTATATAGGTTACATAAGCATACACCAGCTTGCCCGTGGGCCCAAAATTGGGGGTAGTAAAAGTAAGGGCCAGCACCACGCCCAGGGGCAGGGCCGTCCATAAAACCCAGGGCCTGAACTTGCCCCTGGCTGTGTTCGTACGGTCGGCCAGCATACCCATCAGCACATCAGTAATGCCATCGGTAAGGCGGGTAATGAGTAAAAGCAGGCCCGCCGCCGCTGCTGAAATGCCAAATACATCAGTATAGAACACCAGTAAAAATGTAGTAAGGGTGCGCCAGGCAATATTGGCGGCCGTGTCGCCAAGGGCATAGCCTATCTTTTCACCCAAACGGATGCGGTCAGGTTGCAGCATGTTTATTTGCTTCAGTTGGTATCAGTTAGTAGCAGCAGGCCAGGTAAAGCCTACCACCGGGCCATTGTTATTGGCTGTAATCAATGCTTTATTATGATTAACTGTTAATGGCAGCAGGGCCTTGGTATCGTGGGGCAGCATAAGGCCACTTGTCTGGCTGGGCACCGCAGTAAAGGTGCCGTTGCCCTGGCCATGCAGCAGCAGGCCCAGGCCAGCGTCATTGCGGGGCGTTTCTACCTCGGCGGCATACAGGTTGCCGGCTACCACCATATCCAGGTGGCCATCGCCATTGTAATCGTCCAGTACAATGCCGTTAATGGCCGATGCCTGCGCCACGGCAGGCAGGGGCAGTGCCCGGTAGCTGCCGCCCTCATTCAGCAGCACGCGGCTGCTGAAATCACGCACCTGGTAGTGGCGGGCCCGCTCAAGGTCAGCCCCGTAAATATCGTTCAGGGTAGAGCCTGCAAAGGCCTCGTAATTCTTAAATGCCAGCTTAATGGTGGGTATCTGCTGGGCGCTGCACTCTCGCCCCCTTACCGGAAACTGGCTGCCCGCCTGGCGGTAGCCCAGTACCAGGTCATTGCGGCCGTTGTCATCAAAATCATGCACGTACAAATCAAACGGCTCGTCCTGGCTGGCCTGGTACTTATAATTCAGGCCCAGGTTGCCCAGCACCAGGTCGTCAGTGCCGTCCTGGTTAACGTCGGCGGCGGCCACGCTAAACCACCAGCCGGTGGTGTGGCTCAGGGGGCCATCAGTTTGCAGGGCCAGGCCATTGCCGGTATTGGCAAACAGGGTTACGGGCATCCACTCGCCCACCACCAACAGGTCGGGCTGGCCGTCGTTGGTCTGGTCGGTCCAGGCGGCGGCTGTCACCATGCC
>CAZXTW010000879.1:0-3100 GCA_964643525.1 uncultured Roseivirgaceae bacterium | reverse complement strand
GGCGACTTTGTGCCCGCTGCTAAATTAGCCCGTAGAGAAGGAATAGACTTTGTGCTAGACCCCATGTGGAACCCAATTCCCAAATCATTATTCGAACATATAGATGGTTTAAAAAGCACCAGCCCTAACCCCAATAAAAACAACAGTAAGTAATAAGTAATGCCTATGAGTACCATCCTTTTTGTTAGACCACACTAGTTAGGCAGTAAAACCACCCCAATAGCCGGCAGGCTTATTTTTTTGTGTAGTTCAATACGGGCGTCGTTGTGGCTTTAACTTCATTTTTTTAATTGACTCGCCCTGTTTTTTTGCCCTATAAGCATCTATAAGCAAGCCACTTATAAACTCCCTGATATTTAAATCTGAATATTTTTAGTTACCAAGGTTACATTTTGTACCCCACGCCACTAACCATACCCATTTGTGCAGACCAAATGGGTGAGACCTTCATAACCACAATACCCCTTTGCCAACTACATGTTACTTAATACTTAAACCAACCTAAACCCGAACAACATGAGAAACGCTTATTCTGTAGTATTCACCTCCTTACTGCTCTGTTTGTGCTGGCTGTACAGCAGCGCAGCTTACGCGCAACAATTGGTTGACGACAATGTGACGGTAGACCTGGGCCAGAACCCCAACTACAACGTCATGGATAACGATGTTTTGCCTCCTGGCACGCTGTTTTCTGCTTTTCTTATTACTGAGTCTGACTGTTTCAGGCTTGACGATGCCGGTAACCTGCTGTTTATTCCCGGCGTAGGCGAAGCCTGCTGTGGCACGTTTGACCTGATGTACCAGGTAGAAAGTGAAGACATTGAGGTAGAGCTAACCGCTACAATTACTATTACCGTGAATTGCGGTAAGCCCGACTGCCGCCTGGTAAACCTGCGCGATTTTATTGACCCAAGCAGCCAAGGCCAGGACTCGGCACGCACCTGTGTACAAACCTGTGACAACAGTACGGCTACTTATTTTTTGCCTGATGGGTTTGTGACTGCCCCCATTACCTGGGTAGTTAGTGGCGGCACGTTATTGAGCGGCCAGGGCACCAACAGCATTGATGTGCAATGGGGTAGCAGTGGCACAGGCCAGCTGTTGCTGAACACGACAGACGTTGTTTTTGATGTATGTGTTGATATACTGGAAGGCCCAACGGCTGGCTTTACGGCCAGCACAGCGGCCTGCCTGAACAGCGATGTGGCATTTACCAATACCTCGGCCAATGCCAGCAGCTACCTGTGGGATTTTGGTGATGGTAACTTCTCTACCCTGGCCAACCCCACCCACCAGTACAATGCCCCTGGCACCTATACCGTAACCCTGGTAGCGACTAATGACAACCTGACCAACGAGGGCAACCCCAGCTGCTGCTGTAGTGATACGGTAACCCAGGACATTACGATTGACCCCCTGCCCGGCCCGCCCATTTACTGGGTAAGCACACTTTGTGCCGGCAACAGCACCACGTATTATACTGATGCAGCCAACTGCGGCAGCTATGTATGGACTGTGCTTGATGAAAACGGCAGCCCCTGGCCCTTTACCGTGCTGGCGGCTGATAGTATTGCGGTAACCTGGGGCAATGGCCCAACAGGTACAGTTACCCTGGCAGTAACCGGCTGTAGCCCTACGGCCTACTGCACACAACCCACTGAAGTAACCATACCCATTATACCTGCCGTGGCCACCGTAGCAGGCCCCATAGAGGTATGTATTGGCGAGGTGGCCAGTTACAGCATACCCAAGTGGGCCAGTACTGATTATAACTGGCAGGTAACCAATGGCAATATACTTGCTGGCCAGGGCACACACACCGTTACGGTGCAGTGGCTGGCCAACCCCGGCAATGTAACGGTTGATTACAACAACCCCTTTTTGAGTGGCTTACCTGGGCAAGACGGTACGTGCAGTGGCACAGGCAGCCTGGCCGTGGCCGTACTGCCAGACTTTGGCATACAAACGCCCTTTGAGGCGCAGGTATGTACTGGGGCTACCTCGTTTATTAGTACTGATGCACCCGGCAGTGCCTTTACATGGACTGTTACGCCTGCCGTGCCATTTACCGGGCAGGGCACCAGTGGCATTAGTATTGACTGGGGCAACACCCCCGGCACTTATACGGTAACCGCAGTGCCTGATGACCCTGCTGAGTTTTGTAATGATGAGGCCTCTGCTACAGTTGAGGTAATTGGGGTACCCCTTGTAAGCGGCATTACCGGGCCAGCCATTGTTTGTACCGGCCAGCCAACTACCTACACCGCCACCGGCGGCCTGCCAGGGGCAAACTATGTGTGGCAAGTGCAAAACGGCACAGTAACCAGCACCAGTGGCAATACGGCTACAGTGGTATGGGCCGCCGCCGCACCAACCTACACCATTTCAGTAGCCCAGCAGCTAAATGCATTACCCTTTTGCCAGAGCGATACCGTGCTTGAGTTTGTATACCCACAAAGCGACCTAAGCGGCCCCATCACTATTGACGGCAATACGGGCTGTATTAACAGCCAACAGGCCTACTCAGTAACTAACGGCTTTGCTGCTGGCACCAGTTACAATTGGGAGTTAAGCCCTGCCGCAGCAGGCAGCATTATTGGTGGCCAAGGCAGCAGCACAGTTGATGTGCAATGGAACAACGACGCTACGGTTACCCCTACCCTTACCGTTACAGCCACATTGTGCAACAGCCTTACGGAGGCCTTTGCCATAACGCTCAACACCCCAGTTGTACCTACCGTAACCCAAACAGGCATTTTGTGCCCCGGCCAAACGGTAGACCTGTGCGTGAATACCCCAGGCATTACCGGTTATTTATGGAGCACCGGCGAAACCACCCAGTGCATTTCACCTTCAACCGCAGGCATTTATACGGTAACAACGGCTGACGGCAACGGGTGTGAAACAACGGTGGCGTATACGCTGGAAGACTTCCCTGCACCAGAGGCCAATATCTCTACCCCAGATGACAATGTAATCTGCATTAATGACACCATACCCGGCACCACTGTACAAATTGTGGCCGAAACCAACCCCAACTACAGCTTTCAGTGGTTTTGCAATGGTGTGCTGCAACCCACCCCCAGCCCTGACCCAGCCG
>CAZXTW010000878.1:2465-3106 GCA_964643525.1 uncultured Roseivirgaceae bacterium | reverse complement strand
ACAAAGTACAGGCCTATGGCCACCAGAAAGTTTACACTACCCAGTATAAAGGGCGTGTAGGTAAGCCCCAAAAAGGGCAGCCCTACAAAAGCAAAGAAAACACCGCCCAGCAGGCTGCCGTAATAGTCTTTTTCCATGACCAGGGAGATGTTGACCCTGAGCTCTTCAAACTTATCATTAAGCCTGATCACAATGGGAATTTCCATGCCTATGAGCAACCCAATGATTACGCTCAGGCTATAAATAACAGCCCCAGTATAGATGGTATAGGCAGAGGCGGTATAGGCCAGCAGGGATACGGTTGATGACAGAACTGACAGGATAAATTCAATGACCACAAATGCATAAAGCAGGTTGGTACGGATGGCCTGGCTGAGCCTGCTGCCCAACCCCATAGAGAAGAGCATAATGGATACAATCATGGTGAACTGAAACACCGAGTTGCCCAAAAAGTAGGTAGCCAGTGTTGAGAGTACATACTCTGCCACAATGCCTGCCAAGCCAGTGGCAAATAATGCCAGTTTTAATATGTTAGACCTGAGCTTCAAGAAAAAATAAAGTTAATACCAACAAAAGTGCCCCTGCAATGAGGGGCACAAATATAAGTAAGCTTAGTGAATGGCTACAGTGGGGCTTAGAGG
>CAZXTW010000878.1:0-2442 GCA_964643525.1 uncultured Roseivirgaceae bacterium | reverse complement strand
TAATACCGACCCACCAATGTAGGCAAATGCCTCAATGAGGGCGGCACCGTTGTTGGGGTGCTCCTGGTTAATGATTTCGTCAGTGAGCTTTTGGCCGGGCAGCAGTATTTTATCAGTAAGGAACCGAGCCACGGGCAAAAATGCCAGGCCAAATGACACATCTATGGCTACGGTAATGAGGGAATCATCCCAACTGACAAAATCGTGCATGAGGCCATGACGGATCAAATTGGCAATGGCCACCATGGCCCCTGCAAAGCCAATGCCTACGGCTACATTGTCTTTTTCAATGTACTCGTGCACATCGTAAGGGGTAATGACATTGTAAAACCAGGCAGTAAATATTAACAGGAGCTGGCCTACTACCCAGAATACCAGGGCGGTAAGCAGCGAGCCACCGTCGCCAGAGATCGACCCTAAAATAATGAGGCCGGTGGCTACAGCATTGCCCCCTTCAATAACACCGGTGCCCACGTTGCGGTCTTCAACAATTTCTTTATGAACGCTAAAGCGGCGCAGTATGATTTTGTCATTGATTATGATAGAGATGTTGAGAAACAAAATGGCCAGTATGCCAAAGATGAGTATCTCGAACAGGTCATGTATAATGTGGTTTTCAATATCAATATTGGTGAGGTAGTACAAGGCGCCGGTAGACTCGCCAATGACGGCACTGCCAATGGCCAGCAGCAACCCTATGAAGTACCCCACATGGGCTACAGCAAATGCAAAGTTATCTTTCTCTACCAGTTCATGGCCCACCTTTACCTGCTTATGAAAGGCCTGATACACCATTTTACCCAGGTAAAACAACACGAAACAGCTGGACAGGTAAACTAGGGTGGTCAGTAAATTATCTATTAACGAGAGCATGCTTAATGGATGTTAGTAGTTAGTAGAATGTGTTGGTTGATTGAGAGTTGGCCGGCTGAGTTATTTACCATAGCCACTGCCCCTTGAGCGGGAGCTGCCACTACCATACCGTGAATTGGAGCGTGAGGTGCGGTTGCGCACTGACTGCTTAAAGCTGCTGCTGCGCGGGTTACGCGACCACGAGCTACTGGGGTTGGCACTGCTGTTGTAACGGCTGTTGGTGCCATAGTAGCTGTACCCACCATTGGTTGGGCCATAATACACACCGCCGGTGGGGTAGTAATTGGTGTAATAGTCATTCCAGTAACTGCGGCGTATGGGGTAAGTCATGAGGTTAAACATGCTGTTCATGAATGCAAACTTGCCGTAAAACTCCCAGAAAGAGTTACCGCCCCGGTTTACCCAGTGCCCATAATTGGGGTTGCCTACATAAGCATAGCCCGGAGGTGACACCTTTTTTTGTACGGTACCGCCTTCATCGCGGTGGGCTACTTCCATACCCATATTACCTTCGTTGCGGTTAAACTCTTCTTTGCTTACCTCATAAAAGCCAGTGATTTCTTCCTCGCGGTTGGCCTCGGCAGTGCTGGTAGAGTCGCCCGGTTTGGCTTTATCAAAGGTAATGACCTTGTATTGGTGCCGGTAGGTTTTAAAAAACGACCCTTCAACATCCATATCATGTAAAATGATTGAGAAGTTTTGTTGGGTAGGCAAATCTCTAATTAGTTCATCAAGCGGGCTTTTCTTGAATTCTTTTTTGCCGCCACCACAAGAAGACATAAAGACAAGGGCCAGCACAAGTATTGGTACTACTGACCAATGCTGGCGGCTATTTACATTGGGGTTGTTCATGTATGTACTTTTCATGTTGTTTTGTAAGTCACAAATTAGCAAAGATGTAGCAGCATACCATAAATTGGCCGGCTATTTTGTGCTTTGGCAGGTAAAATATAGTAGCTACAATAAAAATTAAAAAGAAAAGGCCCATTGGGCCTTAGTTAAAGTGTATTACAAAGCTACCTGGCAGGTGGCAGTATGTTTGAAAACTCATATACTTCTGCCATAATACCCACGGCAGCCTCAAACTCGTGATCGTCATATTGGGTAATGTTAATGATGTTTTTCTCAGACTCATCGTAATAGTCCCAGCTTATCAACTCGGCCCAGTCGTCGTCAGATTTGTCGCGTTCCTTGCTGTAACCAGCACTGTCACTGTCAAGGTAATAGGTAATATTCTGGTAATGAATTTTTTTAGGTGGCCGCTTGCGCTCTTGAATTTCTTCAGGAATATCTTCATCAAGGCTACGCACCTTTACAGGTTTGCTTACGGTAAGGTGCAGCTTATCATCATCATCAATATGCAGGAAAATGACCTCATCGCCACTGTCAAGCTTATACTCAACGGTAAAATTGTTGTTGCCCCAGTCATAATCATACACTTCTTTAACAACCCAGTTTTTAAGGTCATACTCAAGCACCCAGCCCTCATCTAAATCAGTGATTTTGATGTTTGTGGGGTCATAAGCTGGCTCTTTCTCTTTCTTTTTAAAAAGGTCAAACAGTCCCATA
>CAZXTW010000877.1:0-3110 GCA_964643525.1 uncultured Roseivirgaceae bacterium | reverse complement strand
CAGTCTACCAGACTGTTTCTTAACGCAATGTCCTACCACAACAAGGGTTGAAACCAGCCTCCACTGGTTAAGTACATTGTCTGGCGCGTCGCTTCCGAGCATCTTCCACGACAACAAGGCTTGAAACTTGGGCACGCCACGCACCGCATGGGCGATGCCACGAAGCCTCCGAGCCTCCCCTACAGGCTGGCCCATTGCTAAAACAGGTGCTGGCAATGAATAATGAATAGTTAATAACTAATAGGAGCTTTTATTGAAAGTATCACAATCATATTAATTATTCATTGTTAACTGTTCATTAATGAGCCTGTTTCTTAACGCAATGTCCTACCACAACAAGGGTTGAAACGCCAGTACCATCTAGTGCCTTACTGGCCGCCGAATTTGCTTCCGAGCATCTTCCATAAGAACAAGGGCGTTTTGAATTAATAATGAATAGTTAATAATTAATAGCGACTTTTATTGCAAGCATCACAATCATATTAATTATTCATTGTTAACTGTTCATTAATGAACCTACATTTCTACTGAATACTTCGCATCATTATCAACTATCCATTGTCAATTTTCAATTGATTAGAGGCCTGGCCTATTGCTAAAACAGGTACTGGTAATGAATAATGAATAGTTAATAATTAATAGGAGCTTTTATTGCAAGCATCACAGTCATATTAATTATTCATTGTTAGCTGTTCATTAATGAACCTGTTTCCTGACCTTTCTAATTAGCACTAGGGGTTAATGAATGGTTAATAATTAAATGGTTCAGTAAAAGGCTTCTGCTCAACTGTCACACGCCGGGTTTTGAGGTATCTAACTGGTAACAGCAAGTATTAGATACCATGAAACAATTGATTCAACCTGCATTGCTGGCAACTATACTGCTTGCTTACAGTAGTTGCACCAATGCGCAAAACTCACATCAAATGAAGGAAGAGCAAATAACGGCCGCTCAGGCACAAGCACCAGATTTGCATTACGCTTACGAATTGGCCGTATGGCGCGCCAAAGAGGCACCCGAGAAGCACCGTGACCTGATTTTAAACCAAACCAACAAAGGGCTGGCCCAACTCAAGGGCTTTGTGAAAAGAACGGTGTACCAATGTATTGATGACCCCAACCTGCTGTTTGATTGGGTAGCTTGGGACAATATGGACGATGCCCTACAGGCCGCCAAAGCTATGCCAACCATACCCGAGCTAAACACGTTTGTAGGGCTAATAGAAAACACTGTAGTTTTTGAGCATTACGCTATTCACGATTACCACCAAAAAGCCCAGGGCAACAATGGCATTGTTGAGCTGGTTGTGTACCAACTGAACCCTGACGCAGCTATTCACGAGTTTAAACAGGCTTATTCAACTGGTATGGCACAGGCCACTGGGTATCAAAACAGGTACATACTTGAAAACAGCAAAGGTGAAAACCAATGGGCTGAGTTTGTTTATTGGCAAAGCGCAGCCAACGCCAAAGCGGCGGCAAAAACAATGCAAGGCAACCCCGCCATTGACAAAGTATTTCAAAACGTGAAGGAGGTAAAACTGGTGCACCACTATTTTAAAAAGTTTGACTAGCGGGGCAGCACGCAACCCGTGGTAGCACAACGGCGCCACTGGTTGGCTCTGGTTACTAACCAGGCCCCCATAAAGCACCTTGCCCTGTTTACAGAATAGTTTTAGACATAAAAACCAAGGTAGTATGCAAAACCCGTTTGATGGGAACTATGACCACTCGGCAGATTTACAATTAATTGAAGAAGCCGTTAATGGCTCAACACAGGCCCTTGAAGCGTTAATAAAAAGGCACCAGCACTATGTTTACAATATTGCTTTGAAAATGGTTTTGAGCCCTTTTGATGCTGAAGAAATCACGCAGGAAGTGCTGATCAAGGTTGTCACCAAATTAGCTCAGTTTGAAGGGAAAAGTCATTTTCGTACCTGGCTTTACCGCATTACGTTCAACCATTTTCTCAAAATGAAGCGCCACTGGCTAGAAGATCAAATTGTATCATTTGATCAGTACGGCCATGACCTTGACAACATTGAAGATACTGAGTTAACCGAAGAGGAAAAGCGCTCGCAGGCAGAGTTAATTAAAGAAGCCAAATTCAGCTGTATGATGGGCATGTTGCTTTGCCTTAACAGGCAGCAAAGGCTCACGTACATATTGGGAGAAATATTTTCTGCTGACCACAACGTGGGCGCCGAGCTGCTGGAAATATCAAAAGCGAACTTCAGAAAAAGGTTAGAGCGGGCCAGGGCCGATATATACCAGTTTATGAACAATAAATGCGGCCTGGTAAAGAAGGAAAACCCATGCAGGTGCGCCAAAAAAACCCAGGGGTTTATCAAAGAAGGGTGGGTAGATAAAGACCGAATGAAGTTTAATACCAGCTACGTGCACTCTATTGCAGAAGTAGTAGATGAAAAGAATGCGCAATTGGCCACCCTGGTTGAAGAAGAGTATGCTTTGCTGTTTCAATCAACCCCTTTTCAGGAAAAGCAACATGCTGATCAATTGTTAACAAAGGTTTTTGGTGATAAGAAGGTAAAAGACACCTTCAATTTAAATTAACCCGGCACAGGGCATTAAAAAAGCAAGCTGGTTGGGCTTGCTTTTTATTTATACTCAGGCATGTAATAGCGCTGCTATCAGGCGCACCTGACTAATGTAGCAGTGTAGTGCGCCCTACTGAGGGCCGCACGCAGCAGGGTCAAACTCCGTAGGAGGCCCGCAAAGCGAGTTGCTGTCCTCATCTGGCCCTAACTGTGCGCCACCCAGGGCCTGCCTGCCAGTAAGCCTGGTGCCAGAAATAAAACTGTGTACTTTTAGCTCGGTTAGTGTTAATTTCTTCTTTTTCATCATTTTATTAGGTTCAATTGTTATCACATACTGGGTTATATACTGATGGAGGCCCACAATACGAGTTGCTGTCGTCAATGGTTTCAATGCCACCAAGCAACTGTTTGCCTGTCAGGTGCGCGCTTGATACAAAACTATGCACCTTTAATTCTGTCAATGTTAGTTTTTTCTTTTCCATAATCTCATTAGTATAAAATGATACAATAGACCTAAGCTAAGCCACCTATACCGAATAAGCAAAAAGCAGG
>CAZXTW010000876.1:0-3115 GCA_964643525.1 uncultured Roseivirgaceae bacterium | reverse complement strand
TATATTATTATAAACACCAGCTTAAGGTTTGCCAGGTGTTTCAACTCAATGCCATCACGCAACAGGTAATGAGTGTCAGCACTATTGTTGACCCTGATAAGCTCAAGCATATTGTTTGAAAATTTCTTTTGCGTGTTGTCACGCGGGCAAGGGTGGTTGTGTCTTCTTCTTGATTACTGAACAAACCACAATTCATTAAATTTATGGAAGCACGAATCACTTATCAGGAAGTAAACCCAGCCCTGTTGAAGGGCCTGAACCAAACCGAATTGGCCATTAAGGCCTCTGGTTTTGACCTGAAGCTGTTAGAGATGGTAAAATACCGGGTATCGCAAATAAACGGGTGCGCCTTTTGCCTGGATATGCACCACCAGGAGGCCATACACCTGGGCGAAACAGAGTTACGCCTGCATGCCTTGCCAGCGTGGCGCGAGTGCCCCTTTTATACTGACGCTGAGCGGGCCGCACTGGCATTTGCTGAGGCCCTGACCCAGGCCAGCACTCATGGTATTGATGATGCCCTGTACCAAAACCTGGCCAGCCATTACAGTAAAGACGAGGTTGTGGTGCTGACCATGGCCATTACTGCCATTAACAGCTGGAACCGCATTAACAAAGCCTTTGGCACCACCCCTGGCAAGTATCATGTAGGCATGTTTGGGTAAGCGCTACTGCCTGCCCCTTGCCCTGTGCAGGGGGCGGTACTTTACTTTTCGGTTTTTAACAGCACGCTTTTAACATCTTGCTGGTACACGCGCCCTATGGGTATTTTGTGGTGGCCAATTTCAACCATATTGCCTTCAATGGCCCGCACCTTTGCATGGGCAATGGTAAATGATTTATGTACGCGCATAAACTGCTGGGCAGGCAGCTGCTCAGTAAAGTTGCTCAGGTTGCTGTGGGTAATGAGCTGTTCAGTTTCTGTCACTACCCGCACATAGTCTTTCAGGCTTTCAACATACAGTATTTCATTGTAATACACCTTAACCATGCGCTTATCGGCCTTGATGAACAGAAAGGGCTCGGCATCTGGTTCGGTGGCGTTGGCGGTATCAGGCACTGCCCCTGTTTTGTAGCGCTTAAACTTGTTGAGCGCATGCATAAACCTGGGGAAGGTAATGGGCTTTACCAGGTAATCTACCACATCCAGCTCAAAACCCTCTACGGCATAATCACGGTAGGCAGAAGTAATAATAGCCGCTGGCTTGTGTTGCAGGGTTTTTAAAAAGTCAATGCCGTTTAGCTCAGGCATATGTATGTCAAGCAGCACCAGGTCAATGGTGTTTTGCTCAAGCACAGTTAGTGCCTCAAAGGCGTCAGAAGCCTCGGCCACCAGCGCAAAGGCCTCCAGGTTGGCCAGGTACTTTTTCAGTACGGTGCGGGCCAGGGGCTCATCGTCAACAATTAAACAGCTATAGGTACTCACAGGGTAGGGATTGACAGTTTAGCGCAGAATTTACCATTATTTTTACTGATGTCAAGGCTGTAGTCGTTGCCATACACCAAATCAAGCCGGCGGCGGGTATTGTCAATGCCAATGCCCTGGTTGGCTACCCTGGTGCCGTTGGTGGGTTTGGGGCGGTAGTCATTTTCTACTTCGTAGTGCAGGCGGCCCTGCGCTACCTTCAGGCGAATTTGTATGCCTATATTCCCCCGTTTGTCACTGCTGCCATGTTTAAAGGCATTTTCTAAAAACGTAACCAGTATTAATGGGGGTATTTGCTGGCCGCCAATGTCACCGCTCAGGTCAAAGGTTACGTCCAGCCTGTCGTCATAGCGCAGCCGTTCAAGGTTCAGGTAATTTTGCAGGTGCTCAATTTCCTGCATCAGGCTTACCTGGCCCTTTTTGCCTTCATATACCACGTAGCTCATCAGCTCTGATAGCTTCAGTACGGTTTCTGGGGCCTGGTCTGACTTGTCAAGCGTCAGGGCATACAGGTTGTTGAGCGTATTAAAGAAGAAGTGGGGCTGCATTTTGGCCCGCAACATGCTCAGTTCAGTCTGCATATTGCGCTGCTCCAGCTCTTTTGACTTTTTTTCTGACTGCACCCAGTCAATAGTTAATTTAATAGCCATGGTTAGCCCCACCACGTACAGCTCGCCAATAAACACGGCCACCAGGTAGTTCAGGTTAAACAGCCCCTCTTGCTGTATGCTGGCCTCTTTGTATATTTCTGTGGTGACCAGGGTGTATATCAGCAGTATTTTCAGCACCGAGGCCCCCAGGATAGATACAAACAGCAGGGCAATGTACAGGTACAGGCTGCCGGGTATGAAGCGCTTCAGCAAAAAGTACAGGTTAAAGTACACCAGGGCTATGTATATGGGGAATTCTACCAGGTTTGACTGTAGCGAAAACCAATAATCATTGTAAAAGTAGCCCCAGCGGGCCACGTTCATGGCAAAGTATACCAGCCAGAACACCACATGCTGGTGGGGCTTTTGTAACGATACCTTGGGCAGGCGCAGGGTTTGTGCAGTCATTGCCACAAGATATGGCAAAGCAGCTGTACTGTAAAAAAATTAAGCCCAACGGCACTGTTTTGTAGCGGAACAACAGCTTTTGAATTGATAATTGATAAAGCAGAATTGATAATTAATGGACTGGGCCTACCACAACGTCATGTAGACGAAGGTGTTAATAATGAAATTAAGTACAACTGGTAAGCTGGTACTTTACTCTTCTGGTGGGTTGCTGAGGCGTTTTTTACCTGGGCTTGGCTGATTGGTTTTGGCTGTATCTGCCGTATTTTTTACCGTCGTTGGTTCAGCTTGAACTGGGGTATGGCCATTTGTTTGGTTGGTGGTGCTGGCAGGGCTGCTGGGGGCACTGGGCTGCATCATAAAGTATTTTATGCCCGCATGGTAGGCGCTCAGGCTGTTCCACTTAAGCTTTAAGCCTGCCAAAAACTGCCTTTGGGCCTTTTGTTGCAGCCATTGCCGTGTTTTGAGTACGGCCAGGGCAAACTTTTTGCGTTGGGCCAGCTGCCGGGCACTGGGGGCTATGTTGGTGAGCCTGGGGAAGGCCGTGACTACCGTTTTGTGGCCGTAATGTTTGTACAGCAGGGTATCGCCCACACGCCCACTAATGCCTTTTGTATAGATGTTGTCAATT
>CAZXTW010000875.1:0-3122 GCA_964643525.1 uncultured Roseivirgaceae bacterium | reverse complement strand
ACATCAGGCTGATGCCCATTACCAGCGCCATCAGGCTGGCTTCGGCCCAGCAGGATGTGGCTGCTGTAAAGCAGCATTATGCCAATGCGCTGGGGTTGCTTGCCGAAGCTCCTGGCAATAGCCTGTACCTGCCCATCCACTCGCAATATGCAGATTTTTTACGGGCGCAGGGGCAGGCAGCACAGGCAGCCACAGTGTTAGAGCAGGCCCTGGCCACCGCCCAGCTGCCCACCGGCTATACCAAAGCCAAGGCGTATGTGTATGAGCAGCTGGCCCAGCATTACCACGCGGTGGGTAACTACCAAAAAGAATCATTTTACCACCGCGCAGGCAAGGCCATAAACGCGCCCAGGGTGGCTGCCACGACCGAACTGAAGCGGCGGGCGCAGCTAAAGGCGGTGCAGGCCGCGCAACAGCACCACCAGGCCATGTATGCCACGCCCAGCGCCACAGCCCCGTGGCACAACTGGGCGCTAAGCGCAGTGCTGCTGGCTGCCATGATGGGCATTGTGCTGTTTTATGTACGGCAGCAAAAGCAGCCCGCAGCTGCACCAGCCAACACCACCGCCAGCAGCAGCACTGCAAGCACCCCCTGGCTTGCCGGGCTGGTGGCCACCGCCACGGCTACGCTGCACCGCCTGAGAGCCGCCGGTACAGCCGCCAGCAACGAACACCAGCCTGACGATAGCAACAGCAATAGCAATATCAACCCACAGGCCACCCTGAACGGCGTGCCCCTAGATGACTTTTCGCCACCCACGGTTGAAGAACTGCGTGAAGATATGTGGGTAAACCTTGAAGATGGGCACTTTATTTACCTTACCCAGTTAGAGCTGCTTACTGATACTGATATTGAAGCCATTAAAGCCCTGCTAAGCCAACTGTACCAACAAAGAAACAGCCGCAATAATTAACAGAGGGGGGTTGGCACCTGCCTATAATGTGTTGACATAGGTAAGCACCTGCGACAGCTGGATGTTGTCATGGGTAATGGTGTGGGTAGCCTGCTGGTAAATGGGCAGGCGGTAGCCAAATTTTTGCTGCAACTGCTGGTGCAGGGGCTGCTGGCTGCCTGCTGTATTCACCAACGGCCTGTTGTTGGGGCCTGCAGCCTCGGCCATGCGGCGGGCTATTTCAGTAAATGATACATCAAGGTACAGGGTAGTGCCCAGGCTGTTCATGGTGGCCATGCCCTCATGAAAGCAGGGCGCACCGCCACCGGTAGCCATAACAAACCGGGGGTGCTGTTGGGCCTGCTGGCGCAACAGGTCAGCCTCTGCCTGCCTGAAGGCGGCCTCGCCCTGGGTGGCAAATACAGTGGGTATACCTACCCCAAAATGGGCTTCAATGACTGCATCAAGGTCAATGAAAGGGTGGCCCAGCACTTTGGCCAGCGCGGCCCCCAGGGTGGTTTTGCCAGAGCCCGGCAGGCCTATTAAAAAGAGCTTCATACGCCCGGCACCGGCCGCAGCAGCCGGTTAATGGTGGCCACATTGGGCACATCATTGTGGTGCCATTTGCCCAGCACTGTGCCGTTATTGACCAGCACCAGGCCTGGGTTGGCGCGCATCATGGTTTTCAGCACGGTGGCATCAACAAAATAGTAAGGCACGGCCAGTTGCACATCGTGCCTGAAGGCCTCAAAGGTAGCCTTATCGCTGGCAGTCAGTACCCAGGGCGTTATATTATTGCCCAGGCTGGCCAGCAGGTTGTTCACCTCGGCCATGGCCTCTTTATCTGTCTTGGCCACATTGTATATAATAATAAACAGGCGGGCACCCTGAAAAGAAGCCTCGGTTACATCTTCGTCATCAATCCAGATGCGGTAATCTAAAATCTTGGGCTGGGCTTCTGGGTTCACCAGCACCATATCTTTATACGTATAGCCACCGTCAGTGGGGTACCTTTCAAACTCTACCTGCTTGCCGTTGGCATCTTCCATAATGTACTTGTACTTCAAAGGGGCCGAGGGCTCCATGGCAGTGGGTATATTCACCCCTTTTTTGTAGGCCCTGAAGTCAATATAGGGCAGGTGGTTAACGGCATTAATGGCCACAAACACCATAATAGCAGTAAAAACGCCCACCGCAATATCAGCCACGCGCCCTTTGGGGTAGGGCAGGTACTTGTTGCGGTTAATAAACATAAAGCCAATTAGCACCGTGAGGATAATATCTTTATAAAACGACTGCCAGGGGGTAAGCTTAATGGCATCGCCAAAGCAGCCACAGTCAGTCACCTTATTTTCAATGGCCGAGTAGCCCGTGAGGAAGGTAAAAAACACAATCATAAGCAACAGCACCCAAATGACTATTCTGGGGCGGTAGTTTACAATAAGCGCTACGCCCAGCACCACCTCTAACACCACCATAAATACTGAAAGGGTTAATGCATAGGGAATAAAGGCTTCAAAAAAGGCACCGAAGTCAGATGAAAAAACATTAAAATACTCTTCTAACTTAATGGCAGTACCTACGGGGTCATTGACTTTAATGAGTCCTGAAAAAATAAACACCCCTCCAACCAAGTACCTGATTATGTTGTAGGTTAATCTCATAATTTGCTTACATTATCAAAATGGTTGACCAAAAAAAACAGCAACATGCTACTCATCATACACTATTAAACACTGCAAATGTAATGCACAGTTGCTGTTGTTGCCTTGCTAAATTATAATTAGTTGGTTATTGCCACAGCCATGAGTAACTAAAAACACAGCTGATGGCCCGGCGCCAGGCTTAACTTTGATTGGCACAGGGCTTATTTATTGGTTTGTTGCTATCTTCGCCCTGGCAGGCCATTTCATAACCTTAATCAGGCCTTTGCACCGGTAAGCTAACCAGGCTTATGGAGCAATTACAACAACCAAGCGATTACAACCAAGCCATTGCCAGCACAACCAAACGATAGGGAAGTTAATTCTTTTTACCCAAAAAAAACATTGAATTTACTGGGCCGGGGCCTGCTGATAGGCCAGCCGATAGTGATGGGTATTTTGAATGTAACGCCCGATTCATTTTACGATGGCGGCCAACACCAGCATACTGATGCCATACAGGCCAAAGCAGGGCAAATGCTGGCCGAGGGGGCTACCATGATTGATGTGGGGGGCTACTCATCAC
>CAZXTW010000874.1:0-3127 GCA_964643525.1 uncultured Roseivirgaceae bacterium | reverse complement strand
ATACCGAACTCGGTAAATTTTCGCTGAAGCATGTCGGTCATTCCCATGGTAGGTGGTGTTTTTAATTCTGATTGTACGCCTCTTTCAAATTTAAGCTTATATAATTCTCTTTCCAATTTTTTGAACCTGATGTAATACCTGATAAAGTTCACAGCGGTGCTCATCTCTTCATCGGCCAGGCCCATACTTTTCAGTAACCTTAACAACGTAAACTTGTTGGCCAGAATTTCCTCATTGGTGGCCTTTTTACTTTTCAGGTGCAGCCAGGCGGCATACAGTATCACAGCTATTGGGTTTTTGCTCTGCTCAAAAACGGTGGGGTCAATGTCTTTCAGTTTTATGGTAGGGTAGGTAAACACCATTTTTGTGCCTTCGCAGGCATGCTCATACCGGCCGGGCCGGTACTGGCTGTTGTTATCTGTAAGCAATGCAAATGAGGTAACACTGGGGCCATACAACTCAAACAGGCGCAGGTGCATCTCAAACATCCGTAAATTAAAAGTAGGGTCGTTGTTGCCTTGTATTTCAATATGGATGTACAGCCACCGGTAGCCGCCCTTTTTAAGCTTTACCCTAACCAGCTTATCGGCCCTGCGGTTGTGGCCATGGGCCTCACGCAGCAGGGTGTTCAGTTCAGTATCTAAAAAGACAATCTCTTCACTAAAGTCAAAATTCTTGACACTATCAGGGTAAAAGAATTGAAGGAAGTAAATAATGAATTCTTCAAGCACTTCTTTCCAAAGCTCATCGTGCTCTACTGGGGCGTCATGTTTGGCTTGCATCAGGTTGCTTTAGGTTGCAGGGCAAAATAATTGAATACAGGTTATGTTTACCAATACTTCACAAATATTATTGAGTAGCAACAACTGCCACTACTCCTATTAATGATCACTTTCATTTAAGGTGTTAAGTTGGGCGGTAAGGGCGGCGATTTCTGCTTTGAGTAGTTTCAGTTGGCGCAGGCTGGCTTTTTCCTGTATGTATTGTTGCAGGTGCTTTTCGCGCAGGGCCAGCCATTTGCGCTGGTGCGCCGCTAAGCTGTCTTTTGCAAGCAACTGCCTGCAGGCGGCCAGGCCCTGTAGCCACTGCTGCCGCTGTTGTTGCCTGGTTACCAGTTCCTCCTGCTTCCGCTCTAGAATGCGCTGCTTCTTGCGTATGAGCCGCTGCACGGCCGCCTCATCAGCTGCCTGCCATAAAAAGGCTGCTTCTGTCTCGGGTACTGCTGCCCTGGCTTCATCTGCCACCAACTGCTGGAACAACTCTAGTGCGGCCAGCTGCTTTTTGCTGCCCAACTCTTTGCTGTTGCTGGCCACCAGCTTCATGTACAGAGGGCTTACCTCAAAATAAGCAGCCAGGCTGTCATTGCCCACATGCAGCATGGCCCGCATCGTTTCAAAAATACTCATGGTACAGTTAAGGTAACTATTCTTAAAATTTATATACTCCAATACCTGGGTTGTAAAATAAGCAAAGGGTACCATTCTAAAAAATATTTCAAGTCGCTTACCCTCATGGCCATGGGTTAGGCAGGGTAACTTTCTGTAAAATAAGGCAAGTTACCTACCCAGCTAATAACAATCTGTTGGGTTGTTGATGCTGCCTGATGGCCGTATATTTGGAAAAACAGTTTTTTGATGGCAGCAACCCTACGTGAGTTCAATACCTCTGGCCCCAACTGGCCCGACCAGCATTATACCCTGCACCGCGAAGCACTGGTGGCACAAGGGCTGACGTTGGTGCAGAAGCAACGGTACTTTACCATATGGGCACCCCGGCAGGGGGGTAAGAGTACTTATTTTGAACTGCTGACCCAACGGCTGCGCCAGGAAGGCTACGGAGTGGTGCATATAAGTTTTGAAGATTACCAGCAGGCACCCTTAGAAGAGCCCATGCGCGACCTACAGCGGGAGGCAGAGCAGCATTGGCAAGTCACTTTGCCAATTAATAATTTCACTGCCTGGAAGCAGGTTGTCAAAGACCATACTGACAACAATTGGGTATTGATTGTTGATGAAATAGAAGGGCTGAACCGAGAGTACCTGCAAACGTTTTTGCATACCATCCGAAGCCTGTACCATTCGCGTAGAAATCACGCTCTGAAAAGTGTCATTATTGTAGGGGTAAGCAACCTGGCCGGCATTATGCAAGACAATACCAGCCCCTTTAATATTGCCGATACATTTACGGTGCCCTATTTTACTAAAGAAGAGGTGTATGAACTGTTGGGCCAGCACGAAACGGAAACTGCTGCTTTGGGCAAACCCCAGGTATTTGCTGAAGCCGTGAAAGAAAAGATTGCCTACATTACCGGTGGGCAGCCCGGCCTGGTTAATGGCATAGCCCAGCAACTAACCCAGCGGCAGCCTGATGCTGCTGAGTTGACGATGGCGCATTACCAGGAGGTTGAAAACTGGTATGTCAAAGAGGCCCTAGAAAAAAATACGGCCAATATCATTCACAAAGCCAGTCAGTACCGCAAGCTGATTGAAGAGTTGATTTACCTGGAAAAGCCAGTTGCCTTCCTGATAACCGACCCTGCTGTTAGCTTTCTGTACACGCAAGGGGTAATTGCCAAGGGTAAAAACGGAGAAGTTACTTTTCATGTACCCCTGTATAAAAAGCGCTTAGAACTGGCCTTTGCTGTAAAAATTAACGGGGAGGAACCTCAGTTTTTTAAAGAGGGCTTCCACCACCTGAAAGGCTTCAACACCCAGGGGCAACTGGACTGGCCAGCTGTGATAGTAGCTTTTCAAGCGTATATACAGCGCAGGGGCTTCAGATACTTCAGGGCCAAAGACCCCAGCACCGGTCAGTACCTTACAATCAAAGAATCGGCCATGGTGTATGCCTTTGAGGCGTTTATACAGTTGTTGCTAAGAGAGGTTGAGGGCACCAGTTATTTAGAGCCGCATGTGGGGCTGGGTAATAGTGACCTGGTCATTAACATTAATGGCCAGGAAACAGTATTTGAAGCTAAGGTATACCGCAGCCCCAGCCTTTACCAGAAAGGGTTGCAACAACTAACCGCTTATGCAGAAAGCATCAACGCCATAGCCGCTGTGTATCTGGTATTTATTGATGGCCAGCTTAACCTGTCTGAAACAGTTACAGCGCAGGCAGGCAATAC
>CAZXTW010000873.1:0-3129 GCA_964643525.1 uncultured Roseivirgaceae bacterium | reverse complement strand
CAGCGCAAAAAATTTGCCCTGGCCGTGCTCAACACCCGCCAATGGCTCAAAGAGGCCCCCAAAAAGCAGTTTTTAATAGGCCTCAAGCAAAAATGGGCCTCCGTCAGTGCCTACCACGCCGGCATTCGCTATTTTATGACTGAGCCTGATACTTATTCAATAAATACACAAAGCACTGACAATCAAACGGTCAACACCCCTGCTATAAGTAATACAAATTTGCTGCGCAGCCCCGTTCAGTCAGCTGGTAATGAGCTTAATAACCCAAGGCTACCACCACCAAACGACCCCTGATGCCAGCTAAGCAACATAACAGCACTTTAGAAATAGCGCGTAAAGCACTAACTTTGGGTACTTGATTTATTTTCGGGCTCGAACTTATGGAAGGTACCTTAATAAGCATACAAGATGCTGCCGGGCAGTTAGGCTTAACGCCACAACAGGTGCGCAAGCTATGTAGAGACAGTAAACTTACTGGCCAAAAGCTGGGCAATACATGGGTGTTAGAGGCTGCTTCAGTGGCCCAATACATGTCTACCCATAGCTGTGGCACACTGGCCGACCGGCCCGCAAAAGAGGCTGAGCAAACTTCAGGATTGGCTTTTCATGAACCCGTTGCTCTGTCATTTTTTACCGGGGCCATGGGCCTTGATTTGGGTCTTGAAAAAGCAGGGTTTAAAACGCTACTGGCCTGTGAGGTAGACAAAGCCTGCCGAAAAACAATATTGAAAAATAAGCCTGAAATTGCGCTTATAGGAGATATTCGTGATTACTCGGCTACCCAAATAAGAGCACATGCAGGCCTGCAGGCTAATCATGACATTGACCTTATAGTTGGTGGCCCACCCTGCCAGGCCTTTAGCACAGCAGGCAACAGAAAGGGCTTTGAAGATGACCGGGGCAATGTGTTTTTAACTTTTATTGACAGAATACTTGAGTTGCAGCCCAAATATGCGGTGATTGAAAATGTAAGGGGCATACTATCAGCCCCGTTAAAGCACCGGCCGCATGCACAACGAGGTAAAGAATACCCAGCCTTAACTCAAGAAGAACTTAAAGGTGGCGCATTGCTACATGTGCTTGACCGGCTACGTGGTGCTGGTTATGGGGTAAGCTTTAATTTGTACAATGCGGCAAACTTTGGCACCCCACAAAAGCGTGAACGTGTAATTATTATTGCCGCGCGCAATGGCAAAAAACCGCCCTACTTAGCACCTACACATGCCAGTGATGGTTGTTTTGGGCTTCCCATTTGGAACACGTTTGAAGACGCGGTGGGCAGCTTACCCAAAACCGGGCACCGGCATTTGAACTTTCCGGATAAACGGCTCAAGTTTTATAAAATGTTGGGCCCTGGGCAGTACTGGAAGCACCTGCCCGAAGCCGCACAAAAAGAGGCCCTGGGAAAGTCATATTTTGCAGGTGGTGGTAAAACAGGCTTTTTTAGGCGGTTGGCCTGGGACCAGCCTGCGCCCACATTGGTAACCCACCCCGCAATGCCTGCCACTGACCTGGCCCACCCTGAAGAAAACCGCCCACGGAGCATTGAAGAATACAAGCGCATACAGCAGTTTCCTGATCATTGGCAAATTGAAGGCAGTTTGGTTGAGCAGTACCGGCAAATTGGCAACGCCGTACCTGTAGGTTTGGGTAAGGCGGTGGGTAAACTTATGATGGACCTCTTGGGCGGCCACGAACCAAAGCATGGCTTGATGAACTTCAAATACAGCCGGTACAGAAATACTGACGAGCAAGCATGGGAGCAAGAGGTGAGGCAGCAACTACAACAACAGCAACTAAAGTTGGCCTTATAGCTGATTGAGTTGATCTGTTGTTTCCTGGCCCACCTCTTGAAAAATAGCAAGCAATGTATTGTACGTGCCTGGGCCACCAATAAAATCCCAATACTCTTGCCCAATCAATACGCAGCTATCTGTTTGCATATTGAAAAACTTATTTGGTATTGCCCACTTATATTCAGCCTTTGTGTGGCCATTAGGGTTATAATAAAGGCCAAAGTAAGGCATACAGCCTGGGTCGTGTGCTTTAAGCAGCAACATATTGTTTTTGGCTATGTTGGTCTGGTCTTTATTGGGCTTAACAGTTTTTATTGAAATGAATATTTCGGTTCCGTTTCTCTTAACCCATAAATCGGTAATTACCTCGCGAACCACATAGCTGCCTTTTTGGTGGGCTGTCACCCTATTTACCTCACGTGGCCAGTCGGGCTTGCCGTCACTGCTATTCAAAGCGCTCATAATGCGCTCAATTTCATCTATGGCCCCTTGTAATACATTAGCCGCAGTTTTTTTCTGCCTTTCGGCTTCGGCGCCGCTTGCTAACGCCAACAGGTAAGATATTTCTTCCATTGGCCCCTGGCCAAGTGACGTAGAAAATGACCTTTCGAATGCTGAAATAGCCATGATTTTGGGTGAAAGTAAGGCTTTGTGGAAGGGCTTCTGCTCGGCAGTACGGTTACTGGTTCTTTGAATGGCTCCATGAACACATTTGTGCAAAATAGCCTTAATTTCTTTTTTAGTGTCTTGATTCATAAACCCAGGCTGCGTAATACTAAGTTAAGGTAGGCGGGGTTTTTCAGTTCGTGTTCCCACAGGCGCACAACCTTAATACCCATGCCCTCTAGCAGGGCGGTTTTGCGCACGTCGCGCTGGTGGTTGCGCTCAAACTTGTTGCGCCAAAACTGGCTGCGCGTTTTTGGCACATGGCCGCAGGTGGGGCAGCCGTGCCAAAAGCAGCCGTCAATAAATATGGCCAGCTCGTGCTCAGGAAAGTAAAAGTCAGGGGTGCCTGGCAGGGCTTTGTAGTTGAGGTGAAAGCCTGCCACCGCATTGCGCACTAAAAACATACGGAAGGCCCGCTCGGTACTTTTGTTGCCCTTGCTCTTTACAGCAGCCATGTTGCGGCGGCGCTGTGGGCTTACATCAGTAAATAGCCCATGGCCAGCCACACCACTGTAGCCTGTGGGTACCTTCCTTTCCATACGTTAGCAATGCGTTGTTTACTTCTTATGCTTAAATATAGTTACAATCTGTGCCAACCTCAACCCAATTCAACCCAACCTAACCTAGCTGCTGTTAGGCATTGGTTAGGGCATACTGCTTTAGCTCA
>CAZXTW010000872.1:0-3132 GCA_964643525.1 uncultured Roseivirgaceae bacterium | reverse complement strand
CCCCGTGGCCCAGATTAAAGCTGATTATAACAAGCAAAAAGGCAATGCAGGCTTTAACCTGAAGGCATTTGTTGCTGAAAACTTCACCCCACCGGCCGAGCGGCAGGTAAAGGTAGATACCAGTAGCAACCTGGCTACACACCTCACCAACCATTGGGATAACCTGTTGCAGCAACCTGATGTAACAACAAGCCTGCGTAGTACCTTAATACCCCTGCCAAAACCGTACATTGTACCTGGGGGGCGCTTTCGCGAAATTTATTATTGGGACAGCTACTTTACCATGTTGGGCCTGGCGGCATCTGGCCGTGACGAGCTGATTAAAAACATGCTCGATAACTTTGCCTATATTATTGACAATATTGGCTTTATACCCAATGGCAACCGCACCTATTTCAGGGGGCGCTCACAGCCGCCCTTCTTTGCAGCTATGGTCATGCTGTATGCCCACCAGCAGGGCAATGACAAAGCTGCCCAATACCTGCCCCAGCTTGAAAAAGAATATGCCTTTTGGATGGACGGCAGCCAACAGTTAACTGAACAAAATATCGAAAACAAAAGGGTAGTCCGTATGCCGGGCGGTGAGGTATTGAACCGCTACTGGGACAATGTAGATGCGCCAAGGCCAGAGTCGTACCGTGAAGATGTAGAAATGGCCGAGGGCCTTGCAGAGGCTGAGCAACAGCAACTGTTTAAAAACCTGCGGGCCGCCGGCGAATCAGGCTGGGACTTTAGTAGCCGCTGGTTTAAAAAAGGCACTGAGTTTAGCAGCATTTATGCCAGCCGCATAGTTCCGGTTGATCTGAACTGCCTACTACACAACCTGGAGACCAGCATTGCCCAGCTGGCCGCCCATGGAGGTGACCAGGCCAAAGCCGATGCCTACAAAACCAAAGCTGAGGCACGCAAAGCGGCCATTTTAAAATACCATTGGAGTGAAGCCGAAGGCTTTTTTATGGATATTGATATTGACAGTGGCCAGCCAACAGACCGCATTACCATGGCGGGGGCCTTTCCTATGTTTTATAACCTGGCCACGCAAGAGCAAGGCCAAAGGGCGTTAGAGGTTATGATGGAAAAGCTGGCCCACCCCGGAGGCTTTGTAACAACCACTGTAGCTAGTGGCCAGCAGTGGGACTACCCTAACGGGTGGGCCCCATTAAACTGGGTGGGCGTACTTAGCCTACGGCAATATGGTGAGGAAGGCCTGGCCAAAGAAATGGCACAGCGTTGGGTAAACCTGAACAACAAGGTATACCAGAACACAGGCAAAATGATGGAAAAATACAATGTAACTGACCTGGCATTGGGTGCTGGTGGCGGCGAATACCCTACGCAAGATGGCTTTGGCTGGACCAACGGTGTGGCCCTGGCCATGATGAACGCCTTTGACATCCAGCCACAGCCTGTCAGTGCTAATGCCGCCCTACCCCAACCGGCCCCCGTTGATGTTGACGAAGACCCGGTTGATAATTAATAAGGAATAATGAACAATTAATAATTAAATGGCCCGTAAGGGCCATTTCGTTATCAATTATCAATTTTTCATTGTCAATTCAATTTAGCATTTCTCGTAAATTACAGCTGCCCCCTGGCCTACGCCTATACACATGGTAGCCAGCCCATACTTCACTTCGGGGCGGCGGTGCATTTCATGAATCAGGGTAGCACTAATGCGTGTGCCGCTACAGCCCAACGGATGGCCCAGAGCAATAGAGCCGCCATTTACATTAACAATAGCGGGGTCAATCTCAAGGTCACGCATACAGGCTATAGCCTGTGCCGCAAAGGCCTCGTTCAGCTCTACCAGGCCCAGGTCATTTACTTGCAGGCCTGCCCTTTTCAGCGCCTTTTGTGTGGCGGGTATGGGGCCAACGCCCATTACTTCTGGTGCCACGCCAGCTACGGCCATGCTTACTACACGGGCCAAAGGCTTTAAACTCAATTGCTTTAATGTGGCTTCATTCACAATCAGGCAGGCGGCGGCACCGTCGTTAATGCCACTGCTGTTGCCGGCGGTAACAGTGCCGCCCTTTCTAAAGGCGGGCTTCAGGGCGGCCAGCTTTTCTAATGGGCTTAACCGGGGGTGTTCGTCTTTATCAAATACAATAGGGTCTTTTTTGCGTTGGGGTATGCTTACCGGCACCAGTTCATTGGCAAAGCGGCCACCCTCATGGGCGGCCTGGTATTTTTGCTGGGTGTTATGGGCAAAGGCATCTTGCGCCTCACGGCTCACCTCCCATCTCTCCGCTACATTTTCGGCTGTTTCTCCCATAGAGTAGGGGTAATACAGGTCGGCCAGTTTTGGGTTGGTAAAGCGCCAGCCTATGGTGGTGTCGTACATCTCTACTTTGCGGCTATAGGCAGTTTCGGCCTTGGCCATCACCATAGGGGCCCGGCTCATGCTTTCTACCCCTCCGGCAATATAGGCTGCTCCTTCGTTCAGTAGTGTGCCGCGGGTGGCATCCATAATGGCCTGCAGGCCTGAAGCACACAGTCTGTTTACAGTAACGCCCCCCACCTCAATAGGCAGCCCGGCCATAAGCCCGGCCATGCGGGCCACGTTGCGGTTGTCTTCTCCTGCCTGGTTAGCGGCGCCAAACACCACATCTTCAAGCAGGCTGGTATCAAAAGCGGGGTTCCGTTCAATCAGGGCTTTAATCACATGGGCGGCCAAATCGTCGGGCCGCATGCTGGCCAGGGTGCCGCCAAACTTACCTATGGGCGTGCGTAAAATATCTACAATGTAGGCAGTTTCCATCATTCAACTCATTTTTGGGCTATGTCACTTACCAATTGCCAGGCCTTATTTGCATTGCTACAAAATAGTGGGCACTATGGGCAAATGGAGCAAATGTTTTTAGATTTGTACCGCAAGTTAAAGCAACGCCCCTATGTTACAAAGACCACAATCTGTATTTCTAGCCATTGCGGCCATCTGTCTGATTGTTTCCTTGTTCTTACCCGTATGGGTAAAAAGCGTACCTGAGCCCGATAAGCAGCTTACCCTGCACCGCACACATCTGGTAAAAGACAGCGCCAGCGGCGAGGCCCAGTCAGTACCCTGGCCCTATGCCCTAAGTGCTGTTTTTGCCGTATTAGGTGCTGCCACGGCGGTATTTGAAATATTTA
>CAZXTW010000871.1:0-3136 GCA_964643525.1 uncultured Roseivirgaceae bacterium | reverse complement strand
TTAATTCTGAAGTAGGTGCTCAGCTCCATTGGGCAGCGCACCCCTTTAGGTATGTAACAAAATGAGCCGTCAGTAAATACGGCAGAGTTCAGTGCAGAAAAGTAATTGTCATTAACAGGCACTACAGAACCAATGTATTTCTTTACCAGATCGGGATGGTCTTGCACTGCCTCGCTAAATGAGCAGAATATAATGCCCAACTCTTTGAGCTTACTTTTAAAGGTGGTGGCTACTGATACACTGTCCATAACAGCATCAACGGCAACACCAGTTAACCTTTTTTGCTCATCTAATGATATGCCCAGCTTTTCAAATGTTTCGCGCAGTTCAGGGTCAATATCATCCAGGCTGTTTACCTGCTTTTTTTGTTTGGGGGCAGAGTAATATATAACGTCTTGGTAGTCAATAGGGGGGTACTGAACATTGGGCCATTTGGGCTCTTTCATGCTCAGCCATGTTTTATAAGCTTTCAGACGCCACTCAAGCAACCACTCTGGTTCACTTTTTTTATGTGAGATGAACCTGATGATGTCTTCATTGAGCCCTTTAGGGGCCGAGTCGTTCTCTATAAGGGTCTCAAATCCGTACTTATAGTCAGAAGTGGTCAGATTTTCTAAAATTTCAGCGTCTTTACTCATATGGGCAAGTTAATTAAGACTGAATCTAAATTATACACAAAGGTAATACATATTTTAATATGTGTTACAGTATCTTGTATAACAATTTAAGGTTAATCATTACACAGAACTAATCATGTTTGCCTGGCACGGCACTAAATTACGAATTTTAAGCGGTACTATTTAGATTTATTATAAATAATGCGCTTTCTGACAACCTAACTAAGTGTAAGTAGGGTTAGTTCCTTTTTATTCAAGTAAACTTTCAAATTGAATATGCCTGTTCATGGTTTCTTCCAGGCTAATAAAAGTTTCGGTACGTTCAATGCCTTCAACCTTTTGAATTTTATCGTGCAGTACATCTCTGAGGTGCTTAGTGTCTCGGCAGTGAATTTTTACAAAAATATTATAGTTGCCTGTGGTGTAGTGCATCTTTACCACTTCTGGTATTTGCATTAATCGTTTGGTTACTTCATCATACAATGAGCTACGTTCAAGGTATATGCCTAAAAATGCGGTTACGTCATAACCTAATCTACTGTAATCCATACTAAGTGTTGTGCCCCTCACAATGCCCATTTCTTCCATTTTGCGCATCCTTACGTGTACGGTACCACCTGATACAAAAACTTTTTTAGCTACTTCAGTATAGGGTATCTTTGCATCTTCCGTAAGCAGGGTAAGGATCTTTAAATCAATATTATCAATTTCGTAATTTTTAGCCATTTTGTTTCCTTAGATTATCATATTTGTACTCTATTGAAGTGTAAATTAGTTAAGCTATAAATTTTACGCAAATTTTTTAAAATATTTTTAATTTATTGGGGCTGTCATTAACTTTGTATCAATCGAAAGGGAAAAAGAAAGGCAAGAAAGTTGCCATACAGAGCTAACTAATATTTACCTTTGTTTTTGAACTTAAGATTGTACGTTCTTTAACGCTTACTAGCTAACTGGTTTAATTTTATGCTCATTGAGCCAACAATTGCAATAAAAGCTTGTTAGGTAGTTATAATGTAGAGTGATGGAATTGGCAAACATGCCCTCCTGTCTCGGGGGTGGAGGTAACGGGATAAACCACGCGTGCTGCAGGTGTGTGGCTAACTGCTCCTTGGAGGTTCGAATCCTCCCTCTACAGCTAAAATTTTTGGGTTAATGTTGTTTATTTTGAAAAGGGTCTACACCATAACTGTGTAGACTTTTTTTTGCCCTTTTCAAACCGCAGCCACACTGCCAGCCGCCAAGTTTTTGGTTTAAGCACATATTTGTTTAAAAATGTTTATTTTCGGCAAAATACCCACTGCCTTAATTATTGCTGTGGCAGGGGCACGTATAAACTACTCATTGAACTAATTGTACCCAAAGCTTTATGGAGCAGTACCCGTGGTTTAAGCATTACCCCAAAGGTGTAGTGCACGAAATTAATCCTGATCAATACTCATCACTTTTAGACCTGATTGAAGCCAGTTTTCAAGACTATGGCACGGCCACTGCCTTTGAAAATATGGGGGTAAAGGTATCATTTGAAGCTATTAAAGTGCATTCTGAGGCTTTTGCCGCATATATACAGCACAATACCAACTTAAAAAAGGGTGACAGGCTGGCCATACAAATGCCAAACCTGCTGCAATACCCGGTGGTGTTGATTGGCGCTTTGCGGGCGGGCCTTACTGTGGTAAATGTTAACCCCCTGTATACCCCACGTGAAATGGCCCACCAGTTTAATGATTCGGGTAGCAAGGCTGTTGTGATTTTGGCCAATTTTGCGGCCAACCTGCAAAAGGTAGTGCATGAAACCAAGCTTGAAACAGTAATTGTAACCGAGCTGGGCGATATGTTTCCTGGCTTTAAGGGGGCCATTACTAATTTTGTGGTGAAAAAGGTTAAGAAAATGGTGCCGGCTTATTCATTGCCCCAGGCCCTCACGTTTAAGGAGGTACTTAAAAAGGGCAAGAAGTTGAGCTATACCCGCCCAGAGCTTACCCTGCAAGACGTTGCCTTTTTGCAGTATACCGGTGGCACCACAGGCGTATCAAAAGGGGCTACGTTAACGCACCGCAATCTGGTATCAAATACACTGCAAAATCAGGAGTGGTTTTTTGCGCTTGAAAAAGGAAAGGACGTGGTGATTACGGCCCTGCCGCTGTACCATATTTTTGCCCTGACGGCCAACTGCCTGCTTATGCTGAAGCTGGGCGTGCATAATGTGCTAATTACCAACCCACGAGATATGCCCGGCTTTGTAAAAGAGCTTAAGAAGGTGCCATTTACTTTAATGACAGGGGTGAATACTTTATTTAATGGCTTGTTGAATACACCAGGCTTTGATACAATAGATTTTAGCAGGCTTAAGTTTGCTATTGGTGGGGGCATGGCCGTGCAAAAGGCGGTTTCTGACCGGTGGAAAGATTTGACAGGCCAGCCCCTGGCCGAAGGGTATGGTTTGAGTGAAACCTCGCCGGTGTTGTGTTGCAACCCGCTTGATGGCAACCAGCGCCTGGGCTCTATAGGTATACCTG
>CAZXTW010000870.1:0-3139 GCA_964643525.1 uncultured Roseivirgaceae bacterium | reverse complement strand
ATTGGTATTTATGACAGAAACGGCAACCTGGTTTTCCCTGCCAATGGCCCCAAAACTGCGGTACTGACCAACCTGTTAAGTGCTGTTGCACCGCCACACAGGCCTGTATTAACTTTCAGGGCAGATTCTGCCGGTACGTTTGTGGCTATTGCTGAGTTGAAGTCAACCAAGTGTGGGCTGGTAGGCGATATATCAGCCAGGAAGTTCAGGGTAACAGGCACCAGTACCTTGCCCACCATTAGCAAAAATGCGCTTAACGCACAACGTGGCGGCGACCCTAATATCAGTTACGCCGCACCGCAATTGTTTCCTAACCCGGCCAACCAGTTAATTACCATACAGGCGGGCCAGCCAGTGCAAGCGGTAGCTGTAATGAATATGGCGGGGCAGGTCATGCTTAGGCAACGTGTAAACCTGAGCCCTACTGTTGAAGTTGATATTTCAGGCCTGAAAGATGGGCTGTATCTGGTAGTAACTACTGATGCAGCAGGCGTTAACCACACACAAAAAGTAATGAAGCAGTAAAACAGTAAACTGCTAAAAACACAAAGTGCGCTATTACAATACAGTAACAGCGCACTTTTTTATTGTGCCGTTGGCTTAGCCCAAAAAGTCTTTGGCTTTATACGCCGCATCGGGGTAGGTATAAAACCCTTCACCACTTTTAACCCCCAGCTTGCCCGCATTTACATACTGCTCTACATAAGAAAGCAATGATTTTGACAGGGGCGAGTTATCGTTTTTGGTTACATGCCACACAGTATCAAGCCCAATGCTATCCATCATGCCAAAAGGCCCAATGGGCATGTTAAAGTTGCCCATCCAGCTGCGGTCAACCTCTTCTGGTTTAGCTTTGCCAGCGGCAGCCAGCTTCATGGCCGTCATAAATATTGAGCCCAGCATGGCATTAAACAAATAGCCGGGTGTTTCTTTATCAATATAAACCGGTATTTGGTTCAGCTTGCGGCCAAATGTATCAAGCAGTTTGGTTACCCAGGGGGCTGTGCCAGGGTGGGGCATAATATCTACCACACGGGCCAGAAACACATCATGAAAGTGCAGGGCACAAAACATTTCGGGCCTGCCAGAGTCTTCTGCAAACATAGAAGGCAGCAGGTACGAGGTGTTGGTGGTAAACAGGGTATGCTCAGGGCACAGGCTGCCAAACTGGGCCCATACTTTTTTCTTTAGCGGTACATCTTCAGGTACTGATTCGCTCACCAGGTCGGCATTGGCGGCTGCGGCGGCGGCATCGGTTGTCCAGCTAATGCGGCCCTTTACGGCTTCAGCAGCGGCTTCGGTTAGTTGCTCTTTGCGCACCAGCATTTGCAAAATGCTGCCGTGCGTAGCCATGGCAGGCTCAAATGCTTTTTCGGCTACATCATACATAACCACCTCATAGCCACTAATGGCTGCCTGCAGGCCTATGCGCGAGCCCAGGGTACCACACCCCAGAATCAATACCTGCTTTATCTGTTCTATGTTTAATTCCATTGATCAATTGCTTTAATAATATAAGGTTGATTTAACTTTTGCTGTGCAGGTCACTAATTCTGTTCAGCTCAATGGCCTGCGCTGCATTGTTGGCACAGGCATGCACCACAAATATTAAGGCGGCAAAGCGTGGGTCTTTGGTAAGCCCTTTTTTAAAGCGGGCATAAATTTGCTGCACTATAACGCCAATCTTAAAAGCGCCAAAGGCAAAGTAAAACACCAAATCGTCCATTGGTGTGCCAGTACGTTCGGCATACCGCTGGGCCACCTGCTGGCGCGTCAGGTTACCGGGCATCCAGGTCAGGTTAAAGGGCTTCAGTGCGTCATGGTCGGCCGGTTCAGCCCAATAGCCCAATGTGGTGCCCAGATCCATCAAAGGGTGGCCTACGGTGGCCATCTCCCAGTCAAGCACGGCGGTTATGTTCCAGGGTTCCTGCGCGTTCAGTACCAAATTGTCATACTTATAATCATTGTGAATAAAGGCTGCGGTATTGTCAGCAGGCATATTTTGCAACAACCAGTTGGCCACCTTATTCATATTCTCAACAGTATCGGTTTCAGCCTTTTGGTAGCGTTGGGTCCAGCCTTCAACCTGCCGTTGTATATAACCATCGGGTTTGCCCATGCCGGCCAGCCCATTGGCCTCTAAGTCAAGTGTGTGCAGGGCCACCATATTATCTACAGTAGCTTCAGATATACGCTGCATCAACTCAGGGGTCAGGTCTAGCCCCTTAGGGGGCTTATTGCGCAGAATAATACCTTTTACCCTTTCCATCATATAAAACGGCGCGCCCAGCACGGTTTCATCTGCTTCATAAAGCACAGGTGTGGGTACCTTGCCATAGGTAGGTTTCAAGGCAGCCAGCACCCTGTACTCTCGGCCCATGTCATGCGCGCTTTTAATATTAGCGCCAAAAGGGGGGCGGCGCAACACATACTCATGCTGGCCGGCCTGTATCAGGTAAGTCAGGTTGCTGTACCCACTGGGAAACTGCTTGACCTCAATGCTTTGTGGCTTGTGGGGCAGCTGTTGTTGTAAGTACCGGGTCAGGGCCTCTACATTCAATTCTTCGCCAGCTCTTATTTGTGCGGCTTTATCTAATGCTTGCTCGCTCATACGGTAGCAGGTTTTTGTTGTTTTTCATTTACCCCATAGCGTTTTAATATGCTGCGTGCCAGTACTGACTTGTGCACCTCGTCAGGCCCGTCATAAATGCGGGCACCCCGCTCATGGCGGTACCAAAAGCTCAGCACGGTATCGTCAGTAATGCCCAGGGCACCATGTACCTGCACAGCCCTGTCAAGCACCTGCTGCAAAACACCAGCAACAAAAAACTTAATGGTGCTAATCTCGTCTTTGGCGGCCTTGGCGCCTTCAGCTTCCATTTTGTGGGCTGTATGCAATACCATGTAGCGCGCTGCATTAATTTGGGCGCGGCTTTCGGCAATCCAGTTTTGTATGGTTTGCTGCATGCTCAGGGTGGCGCCGGGCTTCAACTCACGGTACACGGCCCGGGCACACATCAGGTCAAAGGCACGTTCACAAATGCCTATCCAGCGCATGCAATGGTGTATGCGGCCCGGCCCCAGGCGCTCTTGTGCCAGGGCAAAGCCAGCACCTTCTTTGCCAATAAGGTTGCTTATG
>CAZXTW010000869.1:0-3140 GCA_964643525.1 uncultured Roseivirgaceae bacterium | reverse complement strand
AGCTTTATACAGGTTTTCTAAAGCTTTGCTTAAGTTGCCAGCTACCCGCACCACTGATATGATGTAGCCATCTTCATCAACTGCAATTTTAAAAGTCACGTAGCCTGTTTCGGTTACATTACCATCTGGCTCGGGTATATCGTCCCATTCCCAGCCGCGAATATTCAGGCTGGCACCACCGCCACCGCTGCCGCCACGTAAAAAACGGTCGTCAATTTTACCGTCTGGGTCGCCTTCATCTCCCACCTCGCCGGGGTCGTCCCCCTGGTTGTTATTGGCGGGGTCGTCATCGCCACCTTCGTTGCCGTCGCCTCCATCATCAACAGGCGTTTCTGGCTGTTCTTCGGCGGGCTCTTCCACTGGCTCATCACTGGGTTCTTCCACAGGCTCTTCTACCGGGGTATCGGTGGGGTTATCTACTGGCTCGTCAACTGGTTCATCAACCACGTCCGGGCTTTCCTGGGGCTGGGTTATCACTTCTTCAGCTGGCTGTTCATCAACCACCTCTTCTACAGGCTCTTCAGCTGGTTGTTCCGGGGCAGGCTGTTCAGGCTCTGAGTCTTCTACATCATCTGCCTCTCGGGCGGGCTGTTCAGGCTGTTGTACGTCTCCACTACCTGCATTGTCAAGACCAAAATTGAGCTCAATACCGTATTGTGGTATGGGCGGGTCTGGTGGGCGCCAGGCCAGCATTAGTAAAAAGGCCAGTAGCAGCAGGCCATGTATGCCTAATGAGATGAAAAGCCCGGTACGTTTGTTTTTTTGTTCTGAACTACTCATTGCCTTTTGTGTTAATGGTGAACAATGTGCGCGGTGTTACGTGAACGATGCGCCACTGAGGCAGATTGCATAAGGTGCCCTGGCAATAAATGCAATTAATTGGGTTTGGTAGCGATTGATACGGTGGCCTCCAGCGATTTGGCTATGCCAGCCACATATACCAAATGCTCAACAGGCACGTCTTTATCAATATGTAAAACAACAATGCCTTCTTTACCAGCCAGTTCATTTCTTAATGCGGCCTCAATGCCGTTACGGCTGGTGGCCTGGTCGTTTACATAAAACTTCATGTCTTTGGTAATGCTTACGCTTACCTTTTGCATTACAATGGTGCTGGTTTTGCTGCTGGGCAGGCTAACGGCAATACCAGAGGGGGTAATGAATGACGAGGTGAGCATGAAGAAGATCAACAACAGAAAGATTATATCTGTCATTGACGACATGCTGAAGTTGGCCTCAATTTTATTTTTTGACTGTAACGACATGTGGCGTTAGTTAGGTTCTTGTAACAGGTCAACAAAATCAACTGACGAATACTCCATATTATGGATAACCTTTTGCACACGGGCCACCAGGTAGTTGTAACCCAGGTAGGCAATAATACCTACAAACAAGCCTGCTGCTGTGGTAATCATGGCTTCATAAATACCCGACGAGAGCAGCTTTGGGCTTACTGAGCCTTCTTCCTGCGCAATAGCAATAAAGGCCTGTATCATACCCGTAACCGTACCCAAAAAGCCAATCATAGGGGCTGCACCTGATATGGTAGCCAGTAAAGACAGGTTTTTTTCAAGCTTGTATATTTCTATTTTGCCAACGTTTTCAATAGATACCTCAATGTTTTTCAAGGGGCTGCCTATTCGTGAAAGGCCCTTTTCAATCATTTTGGCTATTGGTGTGTCAGATTGGCCACAAAGCATGCGCGCCCCTTGTATATCACCTTTAGATACCAGGCTTCTGATGTTTTCTGTAAAATCTGGTGGGGTTTGCGCGGCCTTACGGATGGTAAGCACCCGTTCAATAAAAATACCAACCGCCGCAATAGATAAAATAACAATGGGTACAATCATGTACCCACCTTTGGTTAATAATTCAAAAACTGATAACGACTCAGCGCCCGCCCCGGTAGCTAATGAGTCGGCCGCCTGATTAATTTGTGCTAAGATCATTTTAATATTTTAATGCCCAAACATTTTCACCATAAGTACCTTTTAATGACTCAGCAGTAGCTACGGCATCGTCATAGGTGTCAAGAACATCAATGGCCACCCGGTAAAAGCCTTTTTGCCTCGGGCTGATGATGTACACATTATTGCCCTGTTCTACCAGTCGGTTGCCTTCGTCTTTGGCCATATCGTCATCTAAAAAGCTGCTGATTACCACGTAAGAACGTCCTGTTTTATCATTTATGATTTCAAGCACACCAGTTTGCGGCTCTTTTTTGGCGGCATCTTCAGCGGCTTTTTGGGCGGCCAGGCGCTCAGCTTCTTTCTTGGCAGCGGCTGCTTTGGCCTTACGGTCGGCCTCGGCCTTGGCAAGCTCCTGCTTTTTCTGCTCTTCCAGGGCTATACGCTCCTTCTCAGCCTGCATGGGGCGGTAATAAAACAAATACGTAGCAGCACCGCCTACCAGAAGTAAGGCAATAATAATACCTATAATTAAGCCAGTATAATTAGGCCCGCTTGGCTCATGCACATATCCGCCACGTTCTTCTTCCTGCTCCTCATCATCGGTATCTTCAGCCGCATCATCATCAGAAAGGTCTGGCGGCAACACAGTGTCGTCGGCTTTATAAGTATTGTCAACAAGATCAATAGGCTTCTTGTAATCACTCAGGTCGTCATCATCACCAAGCCCAAAGTCGTCATCGTCTTTTTTACTGCTGTCAGTAGTATCATTGTCAGATGAGCCAAAAGTGGCATCATCATCATCTAAGCCAAAATCATCATCGTCATCATCAACACCACCGGGCACGTTGTATTTCTCATCGTACCCGTCATCGTAGTCCTTATCCATCATACTCAGCTATCATTAGGTTTATTGAGTAGGTAAAATAATGAAAACTTACGCTTTCTGACAACTGCGCAAAGGTTAATGCCGCTAAAACCACTAAAAAACCTTTGCGCGGTTCATTTTAGAAGGCAAAAGTAGCCCCAACCATTACCTGCACCCCTCTGGCGGGGTAGTTCAGGTAGCGTTGGTACTCACCCCCTATCAGGTTTTGAAACTGCAAAAAGGCAGAGGCCTGTGGCGAAAACCGATAGTCGGCCTTCAGGCCCAGGTCGGCAATGGCATCCAGGGTAGCTGTATTACCACTTTGCAAATTAATGGCCTCAATGCCACCCAGCAAGCGCAGCTCT
>CAZXTW010000868.1:0-3150 GCA_964643525.1 uncultured Roseivirgaceae bacterium | reverse complement strand
AACTACGCCCATGATGGCTTAGACAATGACCAATACCTAAGCAGCCTTGCTACAAATTGGCAAAACCAGGGCGTAATTCAAGAAGTATATGCTGATGCCCGCTTTGTTAAAGAAGATGCTTACCTCAATGGCAGCCCAAGAACACACAATGCAGATTTAATTGGTATTGTTACAAAAAACGAAACCTACCCAACCATAGCTTTGGGGGCCACCACTACCGATTACCGAACAGGCCTCACATCTTCAAGTGAAATACTTGAATTTGACGCACTGTCTGGTGTGGCAACAAAAACCATTGCTAAAGACAGCCACGGGCGGTATTACCTCAATGAAACAGTACCTGCCTATACCATTAACGGCAATGGGGCCATGGGTTCGCCTGCATTATACCCAGGGCATAAAAATATGTTAACCCAAATGGGGGCCAACTATGTTTGGCTGGCCAATGCCACTGGGGCATTTAAATTCAGCCTGGTATCGGCCGAGGCACAAACCTGGCAGGAAAACTGGGCATACAGAACACTGCAAAGCGGTGTTTATACAGACGGGCCGGTTGATACCCAAAACCGGGCGTTCCGTAAGCAGGCTACATATCGCTTTTTTGGCGATGATGCACTGATTGAAGATGATGGTACCATGGGGGTTGTAGGGCTAACCCATTATGAAATACCTGTGGCGGGCACCACACCCAGCCCGCTTTGGGAGCTACAGAGTGAAATCACGCGCTACAGCCGTTACAGCCAGGCTATTGAGGCCAGAGATATCAACGGCAATTACTCTGCTGTTAAAATAGGGCACAACAACAGCCAGGTATCAGCTACCGCAAGCCATAGCCGTTACATTGAAATGGCTTATAGTGGTGCCGAGTTTACTGATGCCGATGGCCTGCATGATGCAGAGGTAAAACTAATTGTAGCCAACGGTACTAACACACAGGTGGTCAGCACCCATGCACACACCGGCCAGCAGTCAGTACAAGTAGTACCCGGTGGTCTTGGCTTTATTTACCTAATGGATGGTGCCGCACTACCCATTGGCAAAAAGTACAGAACAAGCACCTGGGTGCATCAAAACAATGCAGCCAATGCCCAGTTGGTAGTAGAAAGCAGGGTTGACGGAAGTACCTGGAACCAGGAAGCTACGATTATTATGCAGCCCAACCGCCAGGCGGGTAACTGGGTACTGATAGAAGGTATTTTTACTTTACCAGCCAACCCTCAAAATACTGCCGAAGGGGCCGACATACGGCTATCTGTCAAAAGTACCACAGGCACCTGCTATTTTGACGATTTCAGGGTTGCCCCATTAACCAGTAGCATGGCCAGTTATGTGTATGACCCTGTAAATGATGAACTAACCCACCTGTTAGATAACAACAACCTGTATACCCAATATATATATGATGTTGACGGCCGGCTGGTAGAAACCCGTAAAGAAATGTTTAGCCATGGGGGCGCAACAAGTGGTTATAAGCAGTTGGCAGCTACCCAGTACAACTATGCCCGCAACAGTACCAGCAACCCACAGCTTGAAGTTTCCCTCAATGCCGGCCCTAACATGATGAAGGGTAGCCCAATCAGCTTTACGGCCTCAAGCAATGAACCATCAGTAGCCTACAGCTTTGATTTTGGCGATGGCACCACCCTGACCAATACTACTGATGTAACCCAGCAGCATACTTATAATACTGAAGGCCAATACACGGTAACAGTAACCGGCAATAAAGCTGGCTACAAACCTGCCCAAAACAAGGTAAACGTTACCGTGTATGATGCACCCTACAGCAGTAGTGTATGTATTGATGGGCCAGTTAGTACTGACATCTGTACGGGCGTAGTTAGTAACTGGGGGGCTTGCCAAAGTGGCAATGACCACACCAGGGCATCATTCAGTATTGATTTCCCGGCAGGGTTCATGTGCCCCTTAGACATTAGCAGCATCAACTGGCAATATCGGGTAGATAACGGCCCTACCAACAACCTGGCTGCCGTGGGGTACCAAACCCTTACATTTGACCTTGACCAGGCCACCCAAAGCGCTGCCAGTGCCTGGGTATATGTAAGTGTGCAAGTAACTGACCAATGTGGCAACAGCACCACCATTAATGCTGCGCCCATTCAGGTTACCAGAGATGATACTTCTGGCTGCAGCCAATAACTCAACCACCCTAAGCAACTTCAAAATGAAAATATACAGCCATACTTTGCTTTTATGCTTGCTCAGCTTATTGGTGGCCCACACCACGCAGGCCCGGCAAATAGCTATTGACTTTTCTGACCTGACCGGTAGCGCGGCCACCTTGCATTTTACCGTGAGTGGCCAATATAATGGCTACCTGTTGCTCATGCGTGTGTACAACGCCCAGGACCCCACCATTGCTGATGCCACTGACGGCACCCTGTACGTGCCCAATGGCACTGACTTTACCCAGGCCACTGCCTACGGCAGCAGCTCGGCCAAAATACTCAGCACCAACACCCCTGGCATAGCTGGCGTGCGGGTATCCGGCCTTACCGCCGGCACCACTTATCTGGTGCGGGTCATTCCCTATACTGGCTCGCCTTTAAACCCCGACTACCGCAATGAGGTACTGGCCACCCGCATATTCTGGTTAGATGAAAATGCGCTTGAAGCCGTTCACTACGTCACCAACCCTACCACACCCAATGACGTAACCTTGCACTGGCAGGGCAATGACCTGGCTTATGATGGCTACATGGTACTGGCTGAAGCCAACGCTACCAGCATAACCAACAACCCCCAAAACGGAGGCACCTACACCCTGTGGAACAACAATTTTAACCTGGCACCCACCCTTGGCGGCAACACCAAAATCATTGACCGCACCACAGCCACCTCTGTGGCCATCAACAGCATGCCCCAGGGCACGCAATACGCGTTTAAAGTGGTGCCTTACAGGTTACTTTCTGCCACCCCCAATGACATTGAGTTTTACCCTGATCAGGCCGCTCAGGGCACGCTCAACCTCAACCAGCTGCCCCCGCAAGCGGTCAACTTCAGCAACGTTACGGCCAGCAGCCTTACCCTTACCTGGCAAAATCAAAACAACCGCTCGGGTTATGTGGTCATAGCCACACAAGGCGCTGCCATTAGCACCAGTGCTACTGATGCGCAAACCTACTACAACTA
>CAZXTW010000867.1:0-3150 GCA_964643525.1 uncultured Roseivirgaceae bacterium | reverse complement strand
ATATCCAGCAGGCCTTCATCTACCACCGCAATGGTATAGGTCATGGCTTTGCCGTTCTGTTCTGAAATTTTAATGTTTACGTTCTGCTCGGGGCCCAGTTCACTGGCCATGTCAATAACCGGGGCCACATGGCTGTTGGGGTTTTCAACGCCAATAGGCGTAATGCCATATAGGCGCATGGGCAGGCTATTGGCCGTTTGGGCATGGGGCTGCACCATGGTAATGTTTACATACACGTTGGGCACCATGGCCTCGGTGGTGTTAAAGGTCAGCTTATTTTCGCCGGCGGCGGGCTGTACCCACCAGGCATCTACCACCTTGCTGCCGTTTTCAATGGTTACCAGGGCGCGGGCCCCTTCGCTGCCGGGGTAGGTTACCGTTACCTCATCGCCCACGTTATACTTGGCTTTATCGGCCGCAAAGCTTAGCATATTGGCATTGTTGGGGTCTTTGCGGGCCTTGCCTGCCCAGCCGGGCCAGTCAATAAACACCACCTTGCCGGTGCAGTGGCCAGAGGCTTCGTCGCAGGCCTTTACATAATACCGGCCCCAGTCGGGGTACTTCACCTCAAAGCCCCACTCGCCTTTGCCGTTGTTAATGTTTACTGTTTGTGATGACACCACCTGCTCATCAAGCGAGCCTACGTAGTTGCTGCGGTCCCACCACCAGCGCCAGTCAAGCTTATACACCGCCAGGGTTACCCTGCGGCTGCCGGTGGTGTTGCCGTCGGCATCAAGGCACACAATATCTACCTTATGGCGCTTGTCTGTGAGCAGCATGCCCCGGGCCGCATCGCCCTTAGGTAGCCTGATGCCCACAAACGATTCATAGGGGTAGTAGGGTATGCTGAAGTTGTCAATGCTAAAATCGCCACTTTCTTCATACACCTTGCCGCTAAAGCGGGCCATCAGCTTGCCGGGGGCGGCATCGTTGGCTTCCAGCGTGGTGCTGATCATGGCCTCGCCGTTTTCATCTACCTTGCCGTCAAAAAAGTTCTCGGTGCCGCTGTAGTAGCGGTTGCTGTAATCGTCAAATATATAATCACTATACTTATTAAAGCGGGTGGGCACAGCACTGAGTGATACATCAAACTCTGCCCGCAGGTTGCGGGCGGGGGCACCGTGCAGCCATGTTACATTCAGTTTGCCTTCTACCGTATTGTCTTTTACCGTGAGCTTGTCGCGACCAAAGTCAAGCTTAATCTTGAGGCGGTTGGGCTTTACCGTTTCAATCTTCACCGTTTTGGTAAACTTCTGGCTGCCTACATTTACTGAGGCCGTCCAGTTGCCGGTAATGTCTTCCGCATCAGTATTGGTGCCAAAGGGGTAAAAGCCGTCCTGGCTGCTGGTGCGCACAATGCGGCGTTTAATCTGGCCTTTGGGGTTGCGCAACTCAAAAATAACGGGGTGCTGTTTGGGCAGGGTCTGGGCTTTATCTTCCAGCATAAAAGTCAGGTGTAGCGAATCGCCCGGCCGCCACACGCCCCGGTCGCCATAAATATAGCCTTTAATGCCTTTGTTCACGCGCTGGCCGCTTACGTCAAACTCGCTTAGTGAAAGGGCGTTGCCATCGTCAAGCTTCAGGTAGCCGCGTTGTGTGTTGCGGCTGGCTATGACCAAAAAGGGCTTGCGGTCAAGGGCTACCTCTACCATACCATCAGCATTGGTGGTGGCGTTGGCCAGCACCTGCTGTTGCAGGTCAAGTATTTCTACCTGCACGCCCTGCGTGGGCTGGGCCGTTACCAGGTCAGTGGCTACTACCATAAAGCTGCCGTTATTGCCGCGTTTGGCTATCAGCCCAATATCACTGGCCAGTATATTGCGGCTTACCGTGGTATTGCTGCGGTTAAAATAGGCCCGCTTACAGGGGTTTTGGCGGTCGCGGTAGTTGCCGTAATAGTAGTAGTCGTACTCGTCGTCATAATAATAATTCTGGTAGCTGTCCCAGTAGCTGTTTTCGCCAATGGCGGCATCGTCCCAGTCTTCAGCATTTTCTAAAATCTCTTCCAGGTCGCTGTCACCATCGCCGCTACAGACGTAAGCGCTCTGGTGGGGCCTAAAGCTCAGCTTTACCTGATAAATGGCACCGGGGTCTACTTCAATCAGCTCGGCCAGGTCTAGCGTAAAATTGTTCCACTTGCCAATATTCTTCACGGCGGCCGTGTTCAGCTTCACAGTTTTTCTAAAGGCCGGGTAGCCCACCAGTCTGATCTGGTTGTTGCCCTGAAAGCCGTTGGTTTGCAGGTATTGGGCTATGTTGTTGCTGTATATGCGGGTTATGGTTACATCTACTGAGTTGAGGTTTACCGCCTGGAAGGGCATGAGCAGGCCCTCACTGTTGGGTAAAATGGTGCCTTTATTGTTTACCAGCCGTACTTTGGGCTTTTCCTGCTCAAACGTAATAGAGGTGCTGTAGCCGTTGTTCATGGCATAGCCCTTTGAGTTGCGTATGCCGCTTGTTACGCTCAGGTTCTGGCTGCCCGCCTGGCGCACGTTGGGGTAGGCCCTGATGGTATTGCCTTCTACAATATAGCGCAGGTCGGTGCGGTTGCCCAGGCTCACCAGGCCGCGCAGGTTTTGCTTGGCCTGCAGTGGGTCAGAAAAAGTGAGTAACACGTACTGCTCTGGCGTTTGTACTACGGTTACATCGGTTACTTTAAAATCGCCCAGGGCAGGTACCTCTATCGTTTCATCTCCTTTATTGACCACGTTCATGGGTTTGCCGTCCCACTGCACCGTCACTTCGGTTTTTTCTTTTTGCCGTATAATATTGTTTACGATAAAGCTGTGCGTCAGCCCATCGTCAGTATGGTCCCAGCTAATGGTCAGGTCTTTACCCAGGTGTTGGGCGGTTAGCAGCTGCTCTACCGCTTTGCCCTCGGTGGCATCTGCCGTAAAAATTGCGCCTACCAGCTTTTGCCGCTCCAGGTCGTCGTTGCTGGTGCTTTGCAGGCCCGTAACGCCCACCTCAAAGCTGGGCACAATGGTTTTAAAGGCGTACTCTAAAATTTCAAGGTTAGAGGGTACGTCTGTCAGCCTGGCCAGGTTTACCTTTACTTTGTACTCGGTGCCGGGTTGCATGCTTTCTGTTGGCTGGAACTCCACCGTGCGGTCATTCACCCACACCGTTTTGCCAGCCACCGAGGGCTCC
>CAZXTW010000866.1:0-3153 GCA_964643525.1 uncultured Roseivirgaceae bacterium | reverse complement strand
GGCGCATCAGCTGGCTCAGGCTCTTGAACAGGTTCAGCCGCGGCTACAGGGTCAGTTGCTACAGCTACCGGCTCTGGGTCAGGGGCGGGCTCTGCCTGGTCGGTGGCATCAGCCTGTTCAGCTCCTGGTTCCTCAACGGCTACAGTTTCTGGTTCAGGGTCGGGAGCGGGCTCAGGCTCAGCACTGGCTGGGGCCACTGTAGCTTCAGCTTCAGGGGTTTCTGCCTCGGGCTGTTCGGCCGCCACCTCAGACTGAGGCACTTCCGGTGTTATATTTTCTGTAGCTGGCTCGGCACTGGCAGGTTCAGTCTGAGGCTCTGCGGCCTCAGTAGTTGCCGCATTATCATCGGCAGTACTTTCGGGCACAGCTGGTGTTTGTTCAGTACTTTCAGCATCAGTACCGGCAGCAGCCGGGGTTTGACTGGCGTCTGTAGAAGGGCTATTGGCCTGATTATCTTCAGACTGCGAGTCAAACGCTTCTGGCGTTCCTTTCTCGTTAATCATTGCACAGTAATCTATAAGTGCAGCACATGCTGCCTTTCAAACAATAAAAATAACAAAATGCCTGCTAATTCATACGGGGGTCTGTCGGATAATTTGAGAACATTTTATACTTACCCCCCATTTCGCGCAGCACGGTTTTCCAAATATCGTCGCAATCTACATCAAAAATATATTCTGCTTTTGCCCCTCTGCACACAATCCATGAATTCTCGTTCATCTCTTCCATGAGCTGTCCTTTGCCCCAACCTGAGTATCCAAGAAAGAATTTAAAATCATCGATACTCACCTGGCCGTTGCGCACGAATGACAATAACTGCTCATAATTGCCTCCCCAGGTTACTTCATCAGTAATTTCAGTGCCCCCCTCTAACACAACCGCATTGCGGTGAATGAAGTGAAGGGTATCTTGCTGCACCGGCCCACCCATAAACAGAGTGGGGCTAAAGTGGTCTGAATCTTCAACCACATCACTGAATTTAAGGTGCGATGATTTATTGATGATGAAGCCAAAGGCACCATCTTCATTATGTTCGCACAGTAAAATAACAGACCGTTCAAAGTTAGGGTCTGGCAAGAAAGGTTCTGACAAAAGTAGGTCGCCTTTTTTAGGCACAACATTGGTGTTTTTATTGAAATACTCCATAGTTTGTCAGCTATTAATGCAGCGCGGCTTTCAGGGGCAAGGCACTGAGCACTTCTGCCTCATGATCAGTAAGCTGTTGCAGTCTTGGGTAAACATCAGATTCAGGAAAATAGTTGAGGGCCATTTTCACAAATATGTTGCCATGCTTGGCCTCTGAAGCCCACAGGTGGTGGTAAAAGCTTTTCAGCTCACCCTCTGGCAGGGCCTCATACACCAGCCTGAAGCGCTCGGCCCCCCGGCACTCAATAACAGAAGCCAGTAGCAGTCGATCCATAAAGCGTTCGTTGCGTGACGAACGGCAATAGTTGATCAGCTGCTTGACGTACAAGTCTTGCCCCATCTCTGCGGGCAGGGTTACCCCCCGCTGGGCCATAATGTCATAAACCTGCTTAAAGTGCTCTAACTCTTCAACGGCAGTATCAATCAGTTCAGGAATTATTTCGGTACGGTCAGGGTATTTAGCCACAAAACTCATAGCCATGGCAGAGGCTTTGCGCTCGCAATTGGCATGGTCTTGCAAAAAACTGTTAAAGTCGCCCATTACAGTTTCAACCCAATCGTTGCTGCTATCTATAGCCAGGTCAATACTTAATTTCATAGGTTAAAGCTACAAATAAATTCAAGAGATGCTCAGATAAACTCCAGAGGCCGGGGCCCCTTGATGTATTGGCCAACAATATAGCAGACACGATACAAACACACCCAGTTTATGACAATTATTTTCGGGAAAGCACCCGCCAGCACGATTGATGACAGGCATCATTTTGTTTGTGGGGGCTGTAGCCTAATTTTGACCCTATGAACGAGAACGCCACACCCCCTATTGATATTGCTGGCCTGCGGCAGGAATACCGCCTGCATGCCCTTGACGAGCAAGATGTAGCCACCGACCCCATTACCCAGTTTAACCAGTGGTTTGCAGAAGCAGTAAAAGCCAAGGTAGAAGAGCCCAATGCCATGAGCCTGGCCACCGTCAAAGCCAATGGCAGCCCCGCCTGCCGCATAGTGCTGCTCAAGGGGGTTGAAGCTGGCGGCTTTGTATTTTACACCAATTATGACAGCCACAAAGGCCAGCAGGTGGCCGCCAATAACCAGGCTGCCCTGACTTTTTTCTGGCAGGGCCTTGAGCGGCAGGTACGCATTGAAGGTACAATAGCCAAAGTGCCTGCTGAAGTTTCTGACACTTACTTTCAGAGCCGTCCCCGAAGCAGCCGCATTGGGGCCTGGGTAAGTGCGCAAAGTAACGTTATTGAAAACAGGCAGGTACTTGAAGCCACCCAACAGGCTTTAGAAGCCAGGTATGAAGGGCAGGAAGTGCCGCGCCCCGCCCATTGGGGTGGGTACAGCCTAAAGCCAGTGCGCGTAGAATTTTGGCAGGGGCGTGCCAGCCGCCTGCACGACCGCCTGGTGTATGCGCTAACCGCTGAAGGTACCTGGCATATTAAGAGGCTGGCCCCTTGACCACTGCCAAGCCAGCTGTATATTTAGAGCGGTATGCCTACCCCGACCGCCTGGTAACTACCCCACCCCTACCGGGGCTGGGCCTGGTCATTACCATACCCTGCCATGATGAGCCTGATTTGCTGGCCACCCTGCAATCATTGGCTGCCTGCGACCAGCCAGCCGTACCGGTAGAGGTACTGGTGCTTGTCAATGAAGCCGAGAGTGCTTTAGCAGAATTAAAAGCCCGCAACCAACAGTGCTACCAGGCCGCCCGGCAGTGGGCACAGCAACATAGCAACAAGTGGTTGCGCTTTTTTGTGGTGCACCGTGCCTTGCCCAGGAAGCATGCCGGGGTAGGCCTGGCCCGCAAGGCCCTGATGGATGAGGCCGCCTACCGCCTTGAACAGGCAGGCAACCGGCAAGGCCCCATTGTAGGCCTTGATGCTGATACACTGGTGCAGCCCAATTACCTGACTGCCATTGCAGGTTACTTTACCAGCCACCCGGCCGTAGTAGCCTGCTCAATACATTATGAACACCCCCTGAGTGGGGCACTGGCCCCTG
>CAZXTW010000865.1:0-3156 GCA_964643525.1 uncultured Roseivirgaceae bacterium | reverse complement strand
GGGCCTGCAAGAAACGTATGCCCATGCCAGCGTGCACAAGGGCACCCTGTATTACCGGGGCCTTTTGTTCAGGTCATTATTGCTCATGCTGCTGGGCATTGTATTGTACCGCGCGGGCATATTTCAAAACTACAGGGCATGGCCCTATTACTGGCCCATTACCCTGCTGGTGGTGGCATTGGGCCTCACCATCAACTACCTGCGGTATTACCACTGGACGTACACGTACTACCAGCCAGTAACCCAATTGTGGCAGGGGTGGCTGTTTACCTTCCCGAAAGAGGTGCTGGGTGTGGGGTATATTTTGCTGTTGAACGGGGGCTACCAAAAGTGGCTGCATCGGTTCAAGCCAAAGCCAGTTTCAAGCATAGGCCGTATGGCACTTACCAATTACATTTTTCAAAACATAGTATTGGGGCTTCTGTTTTATGGCTACGGCCTGGCGCTGTATAACCAGTTTTCAAGGTTTGAGCTATTGGGTATTGTACCATTAATTTGGGTGGTGCAGCTGCTTGCCAGCCACCTGTACCTTAAAAAATACCAGCAGGGGCCCTTAGAATGGGTTTGGCGCAAGCTAACCTACAAACCCCTCACTGCCCAGGCAATAAAAGACGCAGCACCAACCAAAAGCAAATAGCAGCCATGCATAGCCTCACCACATTTAAAGCTACCATTAACCGCTACACCACCATTTCAGCGCACGACTGGGCCCTGTTTTCAGCAAAAGCTACCTGCCGCACGCTAAGCAAAGGTGAAAAACTAATTGATGCCGGGGTGGTATGTAATAAAATGTGGTATGTGGCGCAGGGGCTTATTGGGTATTACCAGTACGATGCCCATAAGGCCCAACAAAAAGCCACCTGCTTTGCTATGGAGCATCATTTTTCAACCCCATTTACCAGCTACCTTACCGGGGCACCCACACACGAAATACTGGTAGCCCTTGAGCCCTGCAGCATGGTAGAAATGCAGAAGCACGACTTTCAGCATTTTGTTGAAACCATGCCCAGCATCAACTCAATGTACAGGCAGGTGCTTGAAGAGGCTTACCTGCATATGGAAAAGCTCAATTATATGTTGCAGCAAAGTACCGCCACAGAACGGTACCAAAAGTTAATTCTTGAAGATGCCCCCCACCTGTTGCAGCGGGTGCCGTTGATTTACTTAGCCTCTTACCTGGGCATTAGCCCCGAAACGCTAAGCAGGGTAAGGGCCAGGGTATAGGTAGCCCACCCTTATTTCTTGACTTTTATCAATAGTAGGTTTTGGCCGCATTACTGAGCTTTGCACAAACAACAAACAAGTAATGATGACAGGCCTTGTAGTACAAAACAAAGCAATCAGTATTGAGAACAACCTGGCCATGCCCACCCCAAAAGCCGGTGAGGTAGTGGTACAAATCAAGTATGCCTCAGTACATTCTTTTGACCTTGAAAATATTGAAGGCAAGAACGACCTGATAGCCAAACTCATGGGGGCTAAGAAATATCCCGTACGCACCGGCATTGAATTTTCTGGTATGGTAACAACAGATGGTGCAAGGTTTAAAAAAGGCGATGAGGTGTTTGGCTACCCCGATTTGATCAAAGGCACCAAGGCCCACCAGCAATACATAGCCATTAATGAAAACCTGATGGCCCCAATGCCTGCCAACCTGGGTTTTGAGCAAAGCTGCGCCCTGCCGGTAGGTGCCCTAACCTCATTGGCGGCGCTTGAGGCACTGGGTAAAGTTACCCCAGGGGCAAATGCATTAATCAATGGGGCTGCCGGTGGGCTGGGCGTGTATGCCGTGCAGCTGGCTAAAATTTTAAACGCCACCGTAACGGCTGTTGCTGGCCCAGGCCAGGAAGCTTTTTTAAAGGAGCTTGGAGCCAATAAGGTAGTTGATTATAAAAAGCAGCGCCTGCAAGACCTGAATGACCGCTTTGATGTTGTGTTTGACCTAACCGCAAAGGTAAAGTTTGCCGCTGTGAAACAATTGCTGAAACCCAAGGGTGTTTTTGTGCCGGCCAACCCCTTTAATGCCCTGCTGCCTATTATGGGCAATGCCCTGAGAAAAAAGAAGGTAGGCTATTTAATGGTTGACAAAGGCAATTACAATGAGCTGGCCAGAATTGCCCAATGGGTAGAACAGGGCAAACTAAAGCCCATTGTTGACAGCACCTACCCTTTTGCAGATTATCAAAAAGCATTTGACAGAACGCTTCAACCCAACAAGCGCGGCCGCATTGTCATGAAAATGGAATAGCCAACCCAAATGGGTTGGCTATTGATTACTTTGTATTGCATCTAATTCAGCAAGGCAATCATTTTCTGGGCCACACCCTGTGCTGAGGCTGGGTTTTGGCCTGTTACCAGGTGGCCATCGGCAATGCTATGTGCCTCCCAGGGGCTAACGGTATGGAACTTGGCCCCGTGGTTCACCAGTTCGGTTTCCAGTAAAAAGGGTACGTCGTCTTTGGCGTAGCCTTCTTCTTCAGCATTGGTAAACGAGGTAATGTTCTTGTCTTTTACCAGGTAGGTGCCGTCGCTCAGCTTCACATTCAGTAATGACACTGGCCCGTGGCATACTGCGCCTACCACAGCTTCGCGCTCATAAGTTTCAGCAATGGTGTTTTGCAGCAGGGTATTGTCAGGCATATCTACCATGGGGCCCAGGCCGCCGGGTATAAATATGGCATCGTACTGGCTGGCATCTACCGCATCAAGCCTGGCACTCTGCTTCATTTTTGCAAGGCCTGTACCTTCCAGAAAGGCTACATTCAGGGCATCTTCAGTCAGCTCAAGCCCGTCAATGGGGGGCTCGCCGCCTTCAATGCTGGCAAAATCAATGTGGTATTCCTTCGCAGCAAACTCAGCATAAGGGTGGGCCACCTCGGGCAGGTAGTTACCGGTAGCTCTGTTGTTGGGGCCTATTTTTTCGGCGCTAGATACAATGAATAATACTTTCTTTGACATGATGGTTAGTTGTTAATAAGTTATGTGATTACTATTTCGGGTAGGGGTATAAGCAGCCGCATCAATACAGCCTGTTTACCAGGCTTACCTCACGCAGGGCAAGCAGGGGCACAATCTGCCCCACCACCAGTTGCTGGTAGTGGGCCGCATTTTTATGGGCTTCAACGGCTTCGGTGCCAAGCAATTTTGACAGAAGAC
>CAZXTW010000864.1:0-3157 GCA_964643525.1 uncultured Roseivirgaceae bacterium | reverse complement strand
TGCAAGCCCTACCCTTCCCATGGCATAGACACTGTCTGCTTCTGGTTGCCCCGCAGGCTGTGCGTTTGTATTGCTGGGCTTGGTTGTGGTGGTTGGGGCTGCTGGTGCTGGTGTATTCAGGGCCTGCCAGGCGGCTGCTACATCAAGGGTACCGGCCAGGTAGCGTTGGCAGCTTTCTTCCTGGCTGGGCAGGCACGGCGTGGCGGTACCCAGCAACAGGTCTTTCATGGCCAGTGGGTTAAGCTCATTCACTGGGGTACCTTGCTGGTGCTGTACACTAAGCAGTAAAGCAGCAATACCGGTAACAATGGGGGTAGCTATGCTGGTAGATGTTTTTTGTACCAGAGTACCATTTAAGCCAGCCGCCTGCACATGGTGTGCCGGCACCAACAGGCCCTCGCGGTGGTATTCGTTACCATAGTTACTAAACGGCATAGGCTGCCCCTGGCTGTTGGCTGCACCGGCCACCAGCACACCTGGTATTGATGCCGGTACGTGCACACAGTCACAACCGTCATTACCGGCGGCGGCTACTACCAGCACCTTATTGTCAAGGGCATACTGCACAGCGTTGCGCAGGTCAAGGTCAGTTTGTGTAGCCGGGGTAAGCTGCCCACCACTAATGTTAATGATGTGGGCACTGTTGTTAACGGCTAACCGGATGGCGCTGGCCATTTGCTCCTGGCTGCAACTTAAGGCTCCGGTTATGGGCGAACGTTCATAGATGGGAATCAGCAACCCGCTACAAGCGGGGGCCAGCCCTTGTATTGGGCTATCATGGTTGGCAAAAAGCACACTGGCTACGCTGGTACCATGTTCAGAAGGTGTGGTTGATGCTGCAGGGTCATCAATAAGGGTGTACAGAGCCGCCCCTCCAAAACATGGATGGTCTATATCTACTGCACTATCAAGAACGGCTATTTTAATATTAGTGGCACCCTTAGAAATGGCCCAGATCGCTTCAACAGCGGCGGTAAGTATTGGGTCCAAATCTGCTCACAATTAAGGTGGTCTACATCAGGCGCACATCAAATGGGCAAATCAATTATTCGAAAATTAATATTTAGTATTGAATAGACAATAGGCTAAGGCCGTTTACCCTGTTTTTTAGCCCCTACTACACTGTAACTTTAAACGATACACTTTACCTGCCTGCAATTAGCTGCTGATTTAAGTTTAGGGCTGTCAAGTGCTAAAAACAAAGGTTTGGCATAGCTGTGGGCGGGGTTATTATCCAGGGCTTTTTGTAGAGTTATTACAACAGGCCCTTGTGTAAAAATGAGAAAAGCCTGCCAGAAACTGGCAGGCTTTTAACGACTAACACACTTGTATTTACTGCTGTATGAAGAGTTCTTTGGTTAACACCCACTGGTTGGTGCTTAGGCGGATGAGGTAAATACCTGTAGCCACATGCTTCAGGTCAATGCCCGCCTGCCTGCTGCCGTTAGGGTTAATTACCTGCTGGGCTACCTGAACGCCCGTAGTGGTTAATATGCTTACCGTTACAGGCCCTTCAGTTTGTGGTAGCACCATTTGCAGCCAGCCGTTGGTTAGTGGGTTGGGGTAAACCACCCAGTCATTTTCCTTGATCTGGTTGCTGGTACCTGCACGGGTTACCTGCTCTGCCTGGGGCGAAAGAATAATGGGGCATTTGGGGCCAAAATCGCCCATATTACCGTCATTAAATCGCACTATAATGCTTACCATATAGGTATTGCCCCATTGCAGGTCGTTAATTACCGCATTCAGGTTCAAATGGCTGCGGTCTTTCCGCGCTTTTACTGTTCGGTAAGTTACCACCTGGCCTGTGGTGGTTTCAAACCGTACATAGTAGCTGGCAGCCCCTGCTATTGGCGCCCACTCAATGCGTGAACCGGTTACGGTGGTATATACCACACCGCTGCAATCAGTCAGCTGGGTTTGTGGCAGCGGGGCGTAATTTACGGTCACGTCGGCGCTCCAGTAAATGGTACCATCTACCTCTACCCCTACGCTTGCCAGCACATCAGTGCCCAGCTGTACGGCATCTACCAGGGCCAACTCATAGCTGGTAAATACGGTGCTATCGGTGGTGTATATGGCGGCAGGGTCTTGTGTGGTGCCCACATTTCTAAACCGCCAGTGGTAACGCGCAGCACAAGGGTGTGCGTTGGCTACAAAAGTTTGGTTCCAGCCCGTGCCGGTAGCGTTATATTGCGCCAGGGTGGTGCGGGGCTCCAGGGCTACCGCACAAACGGCTCCAAAATCGGTCGTTTTATTGGGCACGTTGGGCCTTACCGTTACATCATACTTGCGGCTGCAGCTAATGCCCGGCACCTCGTTTAAGGTCAGGAAGGCATCAGCAGAGTTAACCGTCTGGTCAAAACCAAGCCCTACAAAGCGGAAGTCATAGCTGGTGGCCCCGGCCACAGCAACGGCCTCAATAGTTTGCTCCAGGCTGCTGGCAATAAAGGGGCAATAGCCAGGGGCCAGCTGGGTAGTCAGTACCATGCAGGTACCGCCGTTTACCGTAAGCGTATCAGTTATGTCAACGCAGGTTACGTCATTTTGCGTGTCAATAATTTCAGCATAGTAGCTGCCGGGTTCGGTTACCACCAGGCTGTCTTGTGCTGAGTTAAGCGGTAGCGGCGTGGGGCTGTCCGTACGGTACCACCTGTAAATTAAATCTTCTGGAGGGGGTACAGTAAACCGGGGGTCTAGCGGTGGGGTAGCTACCAGGCTGGCACGCAGCGTAACCGTAGTATCAGCATTGTCACACAAATTCAATGAGCCTGCGTAAGTGATTTCAGCCACCTTATGCTTAAAGAATACATACTCAAGGTCACCATTTACAAAGCAGCCAGTGGCATCATCAGTGGCGCGCACAAAATAATCGCCAGTAACGTTGGTGGTAAAGCTGTTGCCTGTGCCCAGCACCACCTCAGGCTGCTGAAACTCACGCCAGGTATAGGTAATGCCTGGTGCTGTTGACTCCAGTGTCATGGTTACGGGGTCGCTATCACAGCGGTAGCTCTGGTAGTTTTGTACTGCTGGTGGGGGTACCTGCGGGTGCTCTACAATAGTTAGTGTGTCGCTAAAGCCCTGGCAGCCGGTGCCCAGCGTGCTGATGGCCCATATAGTGGCCGAATTACTCACCACAATGCTGCTGCTGGTTTGC
>CAZXTW010000863.1:0-3158 GCA_964643525.1 uncultured Roseivirgaceae bacterium | reverse complement strand
GTATACGGCCTGCCAGACACCAACCGCCCCGCCATACAGCAGCGCCCACACATTGCCAACCCCGGGTGCTTTGCCACGGCCATACAGCTGGCCCTGCTGCCCCTGGCGGCGGGCGGCCACCTCAATGACCAGGTGCACATACACGCCATTACCGGCTCTACCGGGGCGGGCCAGGCACCCGGCCCCACCACCCACTTTAGCTACCGCAACAACAACGTCTCTGCCTATAAGGTGTTTGAGCACCAGCACCTGCACGAAATTACCGAAACACTGCAGCAGCTACAGCCGGGCTTTAACCATGCGCTTAACTTCATACCCATCAGGGGCAACTTTACCAGGGGCATCTTTGCCACGGCCTACCTCAACACCACGCTTACCCAGCAGCAATGCACCGAGCTGTACCAGCAGTATTACCAGGGCCACCCCTTTACCCTGGTGGCGCAGCGGCCGGTAAGCCTTAAAGAAGTAGTCAACACCAACCGCTGCCACCTGCACGTACAAAAGCACGGCAGCAAGCTGGTCATTACCAGCGTAATTGATAACTTATTAAAAGGTGCCTCGGGCCAGGCGGTGCAAAACATGAACCTGCTGTTTGGCCTGCCCGAAACTGAAGGCCTGCAACTAAAATCATCTGTATTTTAACACCTACTAGCCAAGTATTATGGATCTGTTCAATGTATACCCCCTGATGGATATTGACCTGCAACAAGGCGAAGGCTGCTATGTGGCCGATGCCAACGGGCAGCGTTACCTTGACCTGTATGGCGGCCATGCCGTAATTTCAATAGGCCACGGCCACCCCCATTACGTGAGGCGCATTGAAGAGCAGCTGCACCAGCTGGGCTTTTACTCTAACTCGGTAGTAAACTACCTGCAGCTAGAGCTGGCCGAGCGGCTCGGCAAGCTCAGCAGCTACGCCCACTACTCGCTGTTTTTGTGCAGCTCGGGGGCCGAAGCCAATGAAAACGCCCTGAAGCTGGCCAGCTTCCATACAGGCAAAAGCAAAGTGGTGGCCTTTCAGCATGCCTTTCATGGGCGCACTTCGGCTGCGGTGGCCGTTACTGACAACCCCCGCATACAGGCACCCATTAACCGCAACCTTGATGTGGTGTGGCTGCCCATGAACGATGCCGCCGCTGTAGAGCAGCAACTGCAGGCAGGCGATGTGTGCGCCGTAATAATTGAGGGCATTCAGGGCGTTGGGGGCATTATTGAACCGGGCCTTTCCTTTCTGTACCGTCTTGAAGAGCTGTGCCGCCAATACGGCGCCGTGCTTATACTTGACGAGGTGCAGTCGGGCTATGGCCGCTCGGGTTACTTCTTTGCCCACCAGCATGCAGGCATTACTCCGCACCTCATTACCATGGCCAAAGGCATGGGCAATGGCTTTCCGGTGGGGGGCATGCTCATTGGCCCTGAGTTTGAGGCCAGCTACGGCCTGCTGGGCACCACCTTTGGCGGCAACCACCTGGCCTGTGCTGCCGCCCTGGCCGTGCTTGAAGTCATGGAAGAAGAAGAACTGATTGAAAACGCTGCCGTAACCGGCACCTACCTCATCAACGCACTCAAACAGGTGCCCGCCGTGCAGGCAGTCAGGGGCAAGGGCCTCATGGTAGGCATTGACTTTGGCCAGCCCATTAAAGCTTTGCGCCACGAGCTGGTACACAACCAGCACATATTCACGGGCAACTCGGCCAACCCCAACGTGCTCAGGCTGCTGCCCCCGCTCTCTATTACCAAATATGAAGTAGACTACTTCTTAGAAAAACTCAACACTGCCATACAAAACACCATTGAACTATGACAGCCGACCCGACCGAGCCCGGTGCCCCGGGTAATGCCCAGCCCAGTAGCCCACTGCTTTTACCCCAGCGGCGCTTTACTGATGTGCACGACGTGGCCAATGTGGCCGCCCTTACTGAAAGCGCGCTGGCCTTTAAAAGCAACCCGCACCGCCATGCGCAGGCAGGCAGGGGCCATACCCTGGGCATGATTTTCTTTAACCCCTCATTGCGCACGCGCATGAGCACCCACCGGGCAGCGGCATTGTTAGGCATGTCAGTCATGACTATGGACGTGAACAAAGATACATGGAAGTTAGAGCTGGAAGATGGCGCCGTAATGGACGGCAGCAGCCAGGAGCATATAAAAGATGCCGTGCAGGTGATGTGCCAGTACTGCCAGGTGCTGGCCGTGCGCACCTTTGCCGGCCTGCAAGATAAGGCCTATGATTATGAAGAGCAGGTGCTGCTGCAGTTTTTACAATATGCCACCGTGCCTGTAGTAAGCCTTGAAAGTGCCACCCGCCATCCGCTGCAGTCATTAACTGACCTGCTCACCATCAAAACCGTAACGGCCATGAAGCGCCCTAAGGTAGTGCTTAGCTGGGCACCACACCCCAAAGCACTGCCACAAGCCGTGGCCAACTCTTTTGCTGAGTGGATGCTGGCCGCCAACATACCCTTAACCATAGTGCAGCCCCCTGGCTTTGAGCTTGAGGGCCAGTTTACAGAGGGGGCCACCATTACACACAACCAGCAGCAGGCCCTCAAAGGGGCAGATGTAGTGTATGCCAAAAACTGGTCGGCCGTAAAAAACTACGGCCAGGCAGCCCCAGAGCTAACCGACTGGACCATTACAGCAGAAAAAATGGCCCTGACCAATAATGGTAAGTTTATGCATTGCCTGCCCATACGCCGCAACGTGGTGGCTACTGATGCTGTGCTTGATGGCCCCGCCTCTATAATATATGAGCAGGCCCAAAACCGCATTTATGCTGCACAGGCTGTATTGTATAACCTCATTACCAACTTATGAAGCCACTAACTATCATAAAAATTGGCGGTAAAGTAATTGATAACCCGGCCGTGCTGCAGCCCCTGCTACAGGCCTTTGCCCAGCGCCCCGGCTATAAAATTATGGTACACGGCGGTGGCAATGTGGCCAGCCAGGTAAGCCAAAGCATGGGCATTACCCCACAAATGCACGAGGGCCGCCGCATTACCAATGCCCAAACGCTTAATATTGCCGTTATGGTATACGGGGGCCTCATCAACAAACAGCTGGTGGCTGCCCTGCAGGCCCACCAATGCCAGGCCATTGGCCTTACCGGGGCCGATGCCAACCTCATGCCCGCCACCAAACGCCCGCCCAACCCC
>CAZXTW010000862.1:0-3159 GCA_964643525.1 uncultured Roseivirgaceae bacterium | reverse complement strand
GACATACAGATAGACCCTGCCCTGCACCAGCACCACCTGCCCACGCTGGCCCTGCAGCTGGTGCTGGAGAATTGCTTTAAGCACAACAGCGGCACATCAAAAAAGCCCCTGTATATTGAGGTGCGCAGCACAGGCAGCGGCTATATTGCCGTGAAGAACAATGTGCAGCCCAAGTTGGGTATTGCCGAAACCGGGGGCTACGGCCTGCAGCTGCTGCAAAAGCGGTATGGGCTGATGCGCATTGAGCAGGGCGTGGTGATAGAAGAAACGCCGGCCCATTTTACAACGAAGCTACAATTGATTGCCCCATGAATGTGCTGATTGTGGAAGATGAAGGCCATACGGCCGCCCTGCTGCGGGAGATGATTGAGCAGGACGCCGATTTTGTGGTGACCGAAACGCTGGAAACGGTGGTGGAGACGGTGGAGTACCTGAGCAGGCACCAGCAGCATTTGGATTTGTTGTTTTTTGACATCCAGCTGGCCGATGGGCACAGCTTTGAGGTGTTCAGGCATGTAGATGTAACGGTGCCCATTGTGTTTTGCACCGCCTTTGATGAGTACACGCTGCAGGCCATACAGAATAACGGCATTGATTATGTGTTGAAGCCGTTTCAGGAGGCGGAAATACACCGCGCCCTGGGCAAGTACAAGCAGCTGATTGCCAATGTAAAAACGAAGCACCTGCCGCTCATACAGCTGCAAACGGAGCCTGCGCCCCGGTACCAGCAGATTTTCCTGACGCAATACCGCGAAAAGACGCTGGTGGTGCGGGTGCAGGAGGTGGCCCTGTTTTATGTAGCACATGACACGGTGCACCTGTATACGTTTGAGGGGGCGCAGCACCCCCTGTTTAAGAAGATGGAGTACATAGAGCAGGTGTGTGACCCTGCGCAGTTTTACCGTATTAACCGGCAAATGCTGGTGAACCGGGCCGCCATAGTGTCGTTTGAGCCAACGGCCAACCGCAAGGTGGTGCTGCAACTGACGGTGCCCCTGGCCTATGAAGCCATTGTAAGCCGCCTGAAGGTAACCGCCTTTAAAGACTGGCTAGAGCGGTAGTGAAAACAAAAATATATAACTTATGAATCAACTCATACGCTTAGTGGCCGTGTGTGGCCTGCTGCTGGTGGCGGTGGCCGGGGTGGGGCAAACCACCATTTCGGGCCAGGTGGTAGAGCAGGGCAGTGGCGAAACGCTGCCCTTTGCCACGGTGGTGGTGCAGGGCACCAGCACGGGCACCACCACCAACCTTGACGGTTATTTTACGCTGTTTGCTGTGCCCACCAATACAGCCGTGCTTGAGGTGACGTATGTAGGCTACCAGCCCCTGCTGCTGAAGCTGGATACGGTAAACGCCACCGAGCCGATTAAGGTAACGCTGGCCCCGCTCAGTGCCGAGCTGGATGAGGTGCTGATTACGGGCAATGCCTACAAGGTGCTGGATGCCAGCAGCGGCATCAGCACCAAGCAGCTGGCCCTGCTGCCCAATGTGGGCGAAACAGACATTTTCAGGTCATTGCAGCTGCTGCCCGGTGTGAGCGGCACGAACGAAAGCTCGTCGGGCCTGTTTGTGCGGGGTGGCACACCAGACCAGAACCTGGTGCTGCTTGACGGGATGACGGTGTATAAGGTAGACCACTTTTTTGGGTTTTTTAGCGCCTTTAATGCCAATGCGGTAAAAGATGTGCAGCTGTATAAGGGGGCCTTCCCGGCCAGGTATGGCGGGCGCACCAGCAGCGTGGTAGATATGACGGGCAAGATTGGCAGCTTTGAAAAACTACAGGCCGGGGGCAGCGTGAACCTGCTGAGCGTAAACGCTTACCTGGAAATGCCCATTGCCAAAAACCTGTCGTTTCTGGTGGCCGGTCGCCGCTCATATACTGATATTATACAGAGCGGTTTGTTCGAGAGCATTTCTGACAACCTGATTGGCAACGACCCTGGCATTGACAACGGCAACCTGGATGCCAGCGATGTGTCAGTGGTTGAACCCATCTTTTACTTTTATGATTGGAACAGCAAGCTGAGCTACCGGGCCAGCGACCGCGATATGGTTACGCTGAGCCTGTATAACGGGCAGGATTTTCTGGATGAATCGCGCGATATTAACCGCGTGCTGACTACCCAGCCCAATAACAGTATACCCGAAACGCAGCTGTTTGTTGATCTGGACGAGACGACCGACTGGGGCAACCGGGGCCTCTCTGCCAAATGGTCGCGCCAGTGGGGCCCCAGGCTGTACAGCAATGTGCTGCTGGCCGGCAGTGAGTTTTTTAGCACATACGACCGTGACGTGCAGCTGGAGGTAGCCAATACCGACTCGGTGCTGTTTGAAACCACACAGCAGAGTTTTGAAGACAACAGCGTGGTAGACCTCTCGGCCCGGGCTGATTTTGAGTGGCAGGTATCGGCCAATTCAAAGTTTGACTTTGGGGTGTCGTACACCCATACTGAGGTAGACTACAGCAACATCAGGAACGACACCACCGTGATTCTGGAGCGGCAGCAGGAGGCCACGTACAGCTCGGCCTACATCAGCAATGAAAGCAAAATAGGGGAGAAGCTTACCGTTACGGCTGGCATACGGGTGAGTGATTATGAGTTTGAGGAAGACCTGCTGGTAGAGCCCCGCCTGAACCTGAGCTACCAGGTAACGCCACGGGTAAAGCTGAAGGGGGCCGTGGGCAGGCATTACCAGTTTGTGAACCAGATTATTAATGAAAGCATTACGGAAGGCTCGCGCGAGTTCTGGCTGCTGGCCGATGGCGACCTGGTGGAGGTGAGCAGTGCCGAGCACCTGGTGCTGGGGGCCAGCTATGAGTTAGATCACTGGCTGTTTGATGTAGAGGCTTACCATAAAGACCTGGCCGGTATTTCAGAGTTTTCACTGCGCTTTAGGCGCGGGCTGGATATTGAAGCCAATGAGCTGTTTTTTACCGGCAACGGCATAGCGAAGGGCATTGAGTTTTTGGTGCAGAAAAAGCAGGGGCAGTACACGGGCTGGGCCTCTTACACGCTGGGTAGCGTGCGCCATACGTTTGAGGCGTTTAATGAGGGGCAGGAGTTTCCGGCCCTGCACGACCAGCTGCATGAGTTTAAGATGGTGCACAGCTATGAGGTGGCTGACTGGACGCTTTCGGCCACGTTTGTGTATGGC
>CAZXTW010000861.1:0-3161 GCA_964643525.1 uncultured Roseivirgaceae bacterium | reverse complement strand
TAAAACACTGGTCACAGAGATCGCCAAAATATGGAAAGAACACGGCGCCCTCGACTACTGGGAATGCGTCGGTGATGACATGCACCTCGAAGGTACTGCCTCGTTCCTTAACCTCCTGAACGCCACAGCAGACGAGGTTGTTTGTTTTGGCTGGGTGAGATTCCCGTCAAAACAGGTGCGCGATGAGGTAAATGCCAAGGTAGATGCGCTGTTTGCTGAAAAGGGGTTGCCACGCCCCACCTATAATGGAGAGCTGCCCCCCACCAACGACGGCCTGGGCCTGATGCTGCTGGGTGTTACTGGCGACCAGGTGCTGCCTGCTGAGGTATACAACAACATCAAGGCAAAAACGCTTTCGGCTGTGCGAGGCACCGTACAGGCTGATATCCTGAAAGAAGACCAGGCCCAGAACACCTGTATCTTCAGCACTGAGTTTTCATTGCGCATTATGGGCGACGTACAGCAGTACTTTATTGACCACAACGTGCGCAACTTCTACTCGGTATCTATCTCTGGCTACCACATTGCCGAGGCTGGTGCCAACCCCATTACCCAGTTGGCCCTGACCCTTTCAAACGGGTTTACCTTTGTAGAGTATTACGCCAGCCGGGGCATGGATATCAATAAGTTTGCCCCCAACCTGAGCTTTTTCTTTAGCAATGGGGTTGACCCTGAGTATGCCGTAATTGGCCGCGTAGCCCGCCGCATATGGGCCAAGGCCATGAAGTTAAAGTACGGGGCCGACGAGCGCTCGCAAAAGCTTAAGTACCACATCCAAACCTCAGGCCGCTCATTGCACGCGCAAGAGATTGACTTTAACGACATCCGCACCACCCTGCAGGCCCTGTATGCCATTTACGACAACTGCAACTCACTGCATACCAATGCTTACGACGAGGCCATTACAACGCCTACTGAAGAGTCAGTACGCCGAGCCATGGCCATTCAGTTGATTATTAACAAAGAGCTGGGCCTGGCCAAAAACGAAAACCCGCTGCAGGGCGCTTTTATTATAGAAGAGCTGACCGACCTGGTAGAAGAAGCCGTAATGGTTGAGTTTGACCGCATAACCGAGCGGGGCGGCGTGCTGGGCGCCATGGAAACCATGTACCAGCGCAGCAAAATACAGGAAGAGAGCATGCATTATGAAATGCTGAAGAGCACTGGCGAGTACCCCATTGTAGGTGTGAACACCTTCCTGTCGTCTAAAGGCTCGCCCACCATTATACCTGAAGAGGTGATTCGCAGCACCAAAGAAGAAAAAGAATACCAGATTAGCATGCTGGCCAACCTGCACAAGGCGCATGAAAAGGGCGCACCTGCCATGCTTAGAAAGCTACAGCAGGCCGCCATACAAAACCAGAACCTGTTTGAACAGCTCATGGAAACTGCCAAGTACTGCTCATTGGGGCAAATAACCAATGCCCTGTATGAGGTTGGCGGCCAGTATAGGCGGAATATGTAGGATGCTAATTGACAATTGATAATGGAAAATTGATAATGATGCCCGCCCAAGTTGGCTCATAACTCAACGTTAAAAGCATTTGCAGACGCGAGCCTCCAGGCTCGTGCCTGCTTTCTTTAGAGCCTCTGGCTATATCATAACTCATAATTCATCATTCATAACTTATAACTATTACCCCTTCACTATAAATATGAAAGTAACCACCCACCTTGTCAATGACTACACCTACCGCTCAGTAAATGAAACGGGCAATGAAGTGATGATAGATATGCTGCCGCCAGAGGCCAAGCAGCACCAGTCACCCACGCAGTTGGTACTTTCGGCAGTGGGGGCTTGCGCCGCGGTTGATATTGTGCAGATGCTGCGCAAAAAACGCAAAACCGTTAACGACCTGGTAATTGAAAGCGAGGGCACCCGCCGCGAAGAACACCCCCGAGCCTTTACCAATATTGACATTACATTTACCCTGCACTCACCAGATACTGATCTTGAAACCTTTGAGAAGGTAGTAACCCTGGCGGTAGAAAAATACTGCTCAGTAGCCTCGTCACTAACAGGCAACGTCAACATTCAGCACTTTGCCAAAATCATAGCCTCGTAACCATTAGCTCGTTACCCTTCCTATTATACAAGGCGCATTTTGCGCCTTGACCTTTTCCATCTACCAACCTACAACCTCTAACTGCTGCCCAGAGAATGGGAAAATTATCAATTCTGCATTATCAATTCTCAATTCTTATTAGTACCTTATAAAAACGGTTGGTGTTTTTTGTGAAGTATTTTACGCATAAGCATCACTACTACAGCCCTTACAAACTAAACTGATTGATGATGCGCCTCTTAAACTTCCTATTGCTGTTGTGGTTATTGGTACCATTGTTGGCCATAGCACAGGCCCCCACAGTGCCGCAAGATGTGCGGTATAAAAACAAAAGCGATTACAAAAACTACCAGGGCAAAGCCAAAGAACTCATGCACTGGGTAGTAAGCACCCCCTTAAATGAGCACCCCCAGGCCCGCAAAAAAATCAATAACTTTTTAATGAAATGGATGACGGGCAGCCCCTGCGTACTCCTTGAACTGCACCCCGATGTGCTGGGCAACGTCATTGATGAAGAACTCATGGGCATGGACTTTATGATAGTCTACCTCAGCGCCATGGGCCTGGCCGAGCTTGATGGGGTAAGCAATGACAACCAGCTTGAAATGCAGCACCAGGGGGCCCAAAGCATGGTTAAGGCCTATGAATCAATCAGGGCCAACTGGCAGCAAAAGCACCTTGAAAAATTGTATAAACTACAGCAAAAGGGCAAACTCAGGGGGTGGTTAGATAAAATGCTTATCTAACACAGGCCAGCTTACCGCCGGTTATAATACACAAAAGCATAGGGGTAGGGATTCATTTCATCTGCCGGGTGTTCTTTACGCTCCGTTTCTACCCATTGGCTTTTATCCCATGCCGGGAAAAACGCATCACCCTCAAACGTACCCTTTACCTCTGTAATAATCATCCGGTCTACCAGGCCTTCATCAAGGGCTAACTTATAAATCTGGGCGCCGCCTAAAATAAACGCTTCTTCCTGGTTGGCGGCTTCGGCCAAATCAAGGGCCGCTTTTAGGCTACTTACCACATGGGCCCCGGCAATATGGTAATCGCTTCGGCGGCTAATCACCACATTGGTGCGTTTGGGCAGGG